>DATKJN010000314.1:0-10269 GCA_035543655.1 Burkholderiaceae bacterium
GACGGCTCGGGCAACGGCGGCAACGCCAGCGCCCCGGGATGCCCGGGACCTTACGCGTTCGACAGCCCGTTCCTCGCCGGCAGCGGCTTTTGCGCGTTCGATCCGTCGCCCCTCATCACGCTGGTGCCGGAGTCGGAGCGAACCAGTCTCAACTTGTCGGCGCGCTTCGCACTGGCGAGCAACCTGGAACTCTTCGCCGAGGCCTCGTACAACCGCAACAAGCAGCGCACCATCATCCAGCCGGTGCCGATCTCGGAGCTGTTCGCGCTGCCGTCCAACCATCCGCTGTTCAATGCGCCACCGTACAACGGCGTCTACCCACCGGGCGCGCCGGGAGGGCTGGCCGGCACGCCGACCGGAACGGCGGCGGGTTCGTCGACCATCATCATCCACCCCGGCAGCCTGTACTACCCGACCGCCACCGTGCAGGCCCTCGTGGGTGCCGGCAACCCGCTGGTGCCGATCTCGATCCTGTATCGCGCCGGCGTCAACGGCAATCGCGACTTCACCGACATCGCCGAATCGCCGCGCTTCGTGGGTGGCTTGCGCGGCGACTACAGCGGCTGGGACTACGAGGCCGCGCTGCTGTACAGCGCCAGCAAGGTGCGCGAACAGGTCAACGACGGCTACCCGGCGCTGTCGCAGATCCTGCCGATCCTGAACAGCGGCAACGTCAACTTCTGGGGCGCGAGCACGCCCGATATCGATGCCGCGCTGCGCGCCACCAACTTCACCGGCGACTCCTTCCGCATCAAGTCGGAGCTCGGCAGCATGCAGGGCAAGGCCACGCGCGAACTGATGCCGATGGCCGGCGGACCGATGGCGGTTGCACTGGGCGCCGAGTACCGCAAGGAGAAGTTCCTGTTCGACCCGCATCCGACCATCCAGACCGGCGACATTGCGGGCTACGGCGGCAACTTCCTGGTGACCGACGAGTCGCGCGATGTCGAGGCGGCTTTCGGCGAACTGAACCTGCCGGTGGCCAAGGGCCTGGAGTTCAACGTCGCCGTGCGCTTCGACCACTACGAGGGCGTCGGCAGTGCCACCACGCCCAAGGCGAGCGCGCGCTGGCAGCCGCTGTCGTCTGTGCTGGTGCGCGGTGCGGTCGGCAAGGGCTTTCGTGCACCGAGCCTGCAGGACCTGTACCTGCCGGTCACCAACAACGTGACGCCCGCCGGCACCAGCGACCCGCTGCGTTGCCCCACCACCAACAGCCGCACCGATTGCTCGACGCAGTTCACGACGATCAACGGCGGCGACCCGAGCCTGAAGCCGGAGAAGTCGACCAACGCGACGCTCGGTCTCGTGCTGGCGCCGACCGACAACACGTCGCTGGCGATCGACGCCTTCAAGATCAACCTGAAGGACACCATCGTCAATGGCGTCGCCGCGACGACGATCCTCGGCGACCTCAACAAGTACGGCTACCTGGTGACGCGTGGCCCGATCGACCCGGCGTTCCCGGCGCTGCCGGGGCCGATCGTGTCGATCACGCAGACCAACCTGAACCTCGGCGAGACGCGCGTGGCCGGCATCGACCTCGACGGCCGCTGGGCGATCGGCGCCAACGAATACGGCCGGTTCGCCGCCATGCTGACCGGCACCTACTTCACCAAGTACGACGTGCAGAACCCGGACGGCACGTTCAGCGGCGGCATCGACCAGGTCAACACCGCCACTGGCGGCGTGATCCCGCGCTGGAAGCACTACCTGGCCGTCGATTGGACGCTCGGGGCGTGGGGTGCCACGCTGGCGCAGAACTTCCAGAAGGGTTACCACGACCTGCCGCCGGCATCGGCCACCGGTGAACCGCTGCGCCGTGTCGGCGCCTACGAGACCTATGACCTGCAGGTGCGCTACACCGGCATCAAGTCGCTGACGCTGCGCGGCGGCATCCGCAACTTGTTCGACCGGCCGCCGCCGTACAGCAACGCGGGCGGCCAGACCGGCTTCCAGGGTGGCTACGACAACGTCTACGGCGACCCGCGCGGCCGCTTCGTGTACGCCGGCGTCAGCTACGAGTTCAAGTAGGCGGGAAGGCTGTCATGCGCGGTGCGCGGTTCGCTTGCGGCGCCAGCCGCGGCGCCGCGCAGCACGAAGCCACGGCCGCGCACGGCCTCGATGGCGAGGTCGTGGACTCCGGCCACGCTCAAGCGCTGGCGCAAGCGATGCACGTAGACGTCGACGCTGCGCGCGCGCAGCTCCGAATCGGGAGCGCACACCTGTTCGTGCAACTCCGCGCGCGGCACCACGCGGCCGGCATGTTGCGCCAGGCAGCGCAACAGGTGGGCCTGGCCGCCGGTGAGGGCGATGATCTGCTCGCCCCGCTGCAGCTGGTTGTGCACCGGGTCGAGCCGCCAGCCCGACGGCAGATCGGGTGTCGAGTCGCCATAGCCGTCGGACTGCAGCGCGGCGGCGCCGACGTGGCGGCGCAGCAGCGCCTCCAGACGCGCGCGCAGGCGGCGCGGCGTGATGGGATGTGCCATGTGGGCGTCGGCGCCGAGTTCCAGCGCCATGATTTCGTCGACCTCGTCGGTCGATCCGTCGATCACCAGCAGCGCGCCCGAAAAGCGCCGGCGCAGTTGCGACAGCGCCAGCGGCAACGGCGCCGCATCGGCCTGCGCGTCGTAGACGATCGCATCGGGCACGACTTGATTGGCCACGCTGTCGAGACCCTGCAAGCCATCGATCCAGATGCAGCGCAGGCCGCGCTGCGCGAGGCAGTCGACCACGCAGCGCGCCGGCGCGCGACGCCGCGCCACCAGCAGCACGAGGTGAGCCGGTGCCTCCCACGGCTGTTCGCCGGATGCGACTCCCGGCGCAGCAGCCACCGCCAGTGATTCACGGTGATAGCCCATGACGATGCGCATCATGGGTGGCGGGACGAAGGACGACAAGGACCATTTCGACCGTACGCCACAAGCCAATGCGCGGCGGCCGCCGCTCGGGCCCATGGAGTCGCAGCCTGTCGCATCCACATGCAGCCTGTCGCGCCAAGCGCATAAATTGGCGCCGCCCCTTCAACAGCCCCATTGACATGGGTCACACCGTTCGCTTCGCTCGCTACCCCCCGCGCTGGTCGTCATGGCCTGGGCCGGCCGTGCGCCACTGACATGGTCAAGCAAGCCGCCGGCGTGCTGATCCAGCCTCTGGTCCGCTCGGCGTCGGAACGGGTGTCGCGGCGTTTGCAGGTGTACCAGACGGTGCTCGATGCGATCCACCGCGCCGTGCTGATGCCTGGTGCGCGTTTGCCGTCGGCGCGGCAGCTGGCCACCGACTGGGGCGTGGCGCGTGGCGCGGTGGACGAGGCCTTCGCACAGCTGCAGGTCGAGGGCTATCTGGAGCGCCGCGTCGGCGACGGCACCTACGTGACGCGCCGGCCGCAACCGATCGTTCAATCAAACGCACCGCGGGTGCTGCGCCCGCCGAGCCAGTCGGCACAGCAGGTGCTGAACCGCTTTTCGGTCTACCTCGGCAAACCCAAGCAGGTGGAGTTGCCCCACGTGCTGCTGACGCCGGTGCCGCTGTTTCCGCGCGCGCCGATGATCGAGCAGTTCCCGCTGGCCACCTGGCGGCGCTTGATGATGCGCGCGCTCAGCGAGGAGTACCGCCCGCACTTGAGCTACGGCGCCGCCGGCGGCCTGCCGGCGTTGCGCGAGGCCATCTCGCGCCACCTGTCGTTGACGCGTGCAACGATGTGTTCGCCGGAGCAGGTGCTGGTGCTGAACAGCCCGATGCAAGCCATCGAGCTGATCGGCCGTGTGCTGCTCGAGCCGGGCGACAAGGTGTGGCTCGAGGACCCTGGCCATGCCAGCCTGGTGTCGCTGTTCCAGGTGCTGCACGCCAAGGTGGTCGGTGTGCCGCTGGACGCGCGCGGGCTCGACGTGGCCGCCGGGCGCAGGGCTGCGCCCGATGCGGCGGCGGTGTACCTGCATCCGTTGACGCAGTTTCCGCTCGGCGTGCGCACCGACAGCGCCCGCCGCGCCGAACTGCTGCAGTGGGCCGACGAGAGCGGCGCGTGGATCATCGAAGGCAACTTCAACGACGAGATCGCCCATGACGGCGCAGCGCCGGTGTCGTTCCAGGCGATGGACCGCTCCGATCGGGTGCTGCTGATGGGCACCCTCGAGGGCATCATGTTCCCGTCGCTTCGGCTGGCGTATCTGGTGGTGCCCGAGCGTCTGGTCGAGGTGTTCGTCGCGATGCGCGGCCTGCTCGGCGACCACAGCAACGCATCGCTGCAGATCGCGATGGCCGCCTTCATCGACGAAGGCCACATGAGCAACCACCTGCGGCTGTTGCGCCAGGTGTCGCGTGAGCGGCGCGATGCGTTCGTGGCCGCCGTGAAGCGCCATGTGCCCGAGTGGGCGTTGTTGGGGCCGACCTCGGCGGGCACGCACGCCTGCCTGCACCTGCCGGCCGAAGTCGGCGACATGGAGGTGATGCGACGCATCCGCGAGCATGGCGTGATGGCGATCGCGCTGTCGTCCACCTGCTGGAACCCGCGGCCGTGGAACGGCCTGGTGCTGGGATACGGCGCCTTCACGCCGAGCGCGATCGAGCAGGCGATGCGCGTGATCGGGCGCGTGCTGCGCGACATGAAGCGAACGGCGTCACCGGCCCCGCCGAAGCCGGTGCCGGCGGCACCCGGTGCGAAGGCTTACCAGGCCAAGGGCGAAAAGAGGTAGCCGCGGTTGCGCACGGTTCGGATGCGCCGTGCCGCGGGGTCGTCGTCACCCAGTTTGGCGCGCAGGCGGTAGACACAACAGTCGATCGAGCGATCGGCGCGCTGGTATTCCAACCCGCGCAGGCGGGGCACGAGGTCGGTGCGCTGCACCACGTGACCGGCGCGCAACGCCAGCAGCCATAACAGCTCGAACTCGCCTTCGGTGAGCGGCATGGCGCGCGGGCCCAGCACGGCACGGCGCTCGCGCCGCAGCAACTGCAGTCGGCCAAAGCTCAGTTGATCCGGCAACTCATCGGCCCGGTCGCCGCAGCGGCGCCACAGGGCGCGCAGGCGCGCCGCGACGACCGGCGCACTGAGCGCCGCGTCGATCACGTCGTCGGCGCCCATCTCGAGGGCCAGCACATGGTCGAGGTCTCGCAGCCCGGCGCACACGGTGACCAGCGGCACATCAGGTGCCGCGCCGCGCAGTTCGCGCAGGCGCGCCAGCTGGGCCGGCAGGCTGCGAGTCAGGTGCAGGACCCAGGCGTCGGGCTGCGTGTCGCCGCCGCGCGGATCGAGCCCGCAGCAGCGCGCGTTCAAGCCTTCGGCGGCCAGTGCACCGACCCAGCCCGCGGCCGCGGTCGGGTCGTCGCACAGCACCTGCACGCTGCGGCCGGCGCTGCGCGCTGCCGGTGGCAGTGCAGCAGGGCTCGTCGACGGCGCGGTGCGGGTGTCCACAATGGCACCGATGGTTGGCCGACAATGGCCGCGCATCAAGGGCCATTTGGCGGGTCGGGCAAGGCCATTGGCGGGCTGCCCTGGGCCGCGGCGCGGCGGTTGGATCAGACGATCTTCTCGCCCGGGTGCGTGATCTTGCGCATTGGCTCGTAGCGGCCGGAGTCCGCGCGCAACGGGTGGCGCGAGTCGCCGCCATCCCAGCGCGGGTCGTCCAGGCCATCGAACACCTCGCGCAGCCGCTGGCCCCAGGTGCTGTGGATCATCTGGAAGTACGGGTTGCGGTCGTCGATGCAGACGATCTGGTCGGTGCCGAACTGCCCTTCGCGATACACCAACAGGTCGAGCGGAAGGCCGACACCCAGATTGGACTTCAGCGTGGAGTCCATCGACACCAGCGCGCACTTGGCCGCGGTTTCCAACGGCGTGGTCGGCGTGATCAGGCGATCGAGCACGGGCTTGCCGTACTTCGACTCGCCGACCTGGAAGTAGCAGGTTTCGCGTGTGGCCTCGATGAAGTTGCCGGCCGAATACACCAGGAACAGGCGCATCGCCTCGCCGCGGATCTGTCCGCCGAAAATCATCGACGCGTTGAACTCGACGCCGGCGTTCTTCAGCGCCTCGCCATCCTCGGCATAGACGCGCCGCACCGTGGCGCCGAGCACGCGTGCGGCGTCGAACATGCTGGGCGCGTTCCAGATCGTCAGCGGCGCGCCGCCGTTCTGCGATTCCACGCGCTGCACCTGGAGCATCTCGCGCACCGACTGGGAGATCGACAGGTTGCCGGCCGACAGCATCACCATGAACCGATCGCCTGGCTTCTCGTACACCATCATCTTGCGGTAGGTGCTGATCTGGTCGACGCCGGCATTGGTGCGCGAGTCGGACAGGAACACCAAGCCGGCATTGAGCCGGATGCCGATGCAATAGGTCATGGAGCGTCGTCTTTCTGCAAAGCCTTCAGGCGGTACAGCGCATCGAGCGCTTCGCGCGGGGTGAGCGTATCAGGCTCGATCGCCGCCAGCGCCTGCTCGAGTGCGCTCAAAGTCGCAGCGGCGGCCTCTGGGGCTGCCATGAACAGGTCGACCTGCGCCTGGCCGGCCCGCGATTGCGCCTCCAGCGCCTCCAGCGTGCCGCGCGCCTGCCGCACGATGCGATCGGGCATGCCGGCCAGCCGCGCCACCTGCACGCCATAGCTGCGGCTGGCCGGTCCGGCCTCGATCTCGTGCAGGAACACCACGTCGTGGCCGGCTTCCACCGCCGACACGTGCACATTGAGCGCGTGCGCATGGCGGGCCGGGAACTCGGTGAGCTCGAAATAGTGGGTGGCGAACAGCGTGAAGGCGCGGTTCCGGTCGTGCAGCTGGGCTGCAATGGCGGCGGCCAGGGCGAGGCCGTCGAAGGTCGAGGTGCCGCGACCGATCTCGTCCATCAGCACCAGCGAGTGTTCGGTGGCCGCATGCACGATGGCCGCCGCTTCGGTCATCTCCAGCATGAAGGTCGACTGCGCATTGGCCAGATCGTCGGCAGCGCCGATGCGGGTGTGGATCGCGTCGATCGGACCGAGCACGCAGGCATCGGCGGGCACGCAGGAGCCCATCGAGGCCAGCAGCACGATCAGCGCCACCTGCCGCATGTAGGTGCTCTTGCCGCCCATGTTGGGGCCGGTGATCACCTGCATGCGCACGCGCGCGTCGAGCCGGCAATCGTTGGCGATGAAGGGCGTGCCCTGGGTCTCGGCCAGTCGCGCCTCCACCACCGGATGGCGCCCGCGCTGAATGTCGATGCACGGATGGCCGACGAACTGCGGCGTGCACCAGCGCAGCGTCTGCGCGCGCTCGCACAGGTTGCCCAGCGCGTCCAGCGTGGCCAGCGCGCGCGCCAGCGCCGCCAGCTCGGTCACGTGCACGGCCAGCGCATCGAGCAGCGCCTCCCACAGCACCTTTTCGCGTGCCAGTGCGCGCTCCTGCGCCGACAGCGCCTTGTCTTCGAATGCTTTCAGTTCGGGCGTGATGAACCGCTCGGCGTTCTTCATCGTCTGGCGGCGCTGGTAGTCCAGCGGCACGCGGTCGAGGCCGCCGCTCGTGACCTCGATGTAGTAGCCATGCACCCGGTTGAACTGCACGCGCAGGTTGTTGATGCCGGTGCGTGCGCGTTCGCGGCCCTCGAGTTCGAGCAGGTAGTCGTCGCCGTTCTGTCCGATCGTGCGCAGTTCGTCGAGCTCGGCGTCGTGACCGGTCGCGATCACGCCGCCGTCGCGCAGTTGCACGGCCGGATCGTCGGCCAGCGTGCTGCGCAGGCGCTGCAGGATCGCCGCCTCCGGCGTCAAGGCGGCGTGCACGCCGTCGAGCAACGTGCTGCCGCGAGGCGCCAACGTGCGCAGCTGTGGTAACGCCTGCAGTGTGCTGCGCAAGCCGGCCAGCTCGCGGGGACGCACCTGGCGCAGCGCGAGCCGCGCAGTGGTGCGCTCGACATCGCTGACTCCACGCAACGCATCGTGCAGGGCGCTCACGTTGGCGGTGGACAACACGTCGATCGCCGCCAGCCGTGCCAGCGCCGGTGCTCGGTCGCGTGGCGGGTGCGTGAGCCAGTGGCGCAACAAGCGGCTGCCCATGCCGGTGGCGCAGCGGTCGAGCAGCGACAACAGCGTGGGCGAATCTTCGCCGCGCAAGGTCTGCGTGATCTCGAGGTTGCGCAGCGTGGTGGGCGGCAGTTCGAGCAACTCGCCACTGCGCTCGACCTTCAGCTCCACCACATGCAGCGCGGCGCTGCCTTGCGTGCGTTCGGCATAGCTGAGCAGAGCCGCAGCGGCGGCGTGCGCCAGCGCACAGTCGTCGGCGCCGAAACCGCCGAGCTGCGTCACCCCCAGGGTTTCGCACAGCTTGCGCTTGCCGAGTGCGGCATCGAACTGCCAGGCCGGGCGAGTGGTCCGCGCTGCGCCGTGCACTTGCAATGCAGTCGGTGCATCGGCTTCGTCGAGCAGCACTTCGGCCGGCTCGATGCGCGACAGCCACGATGGCAGCTCGTCGAGGTGGCACTCGGCGAGCGAGCAACGCCCGCTGGCCAGGCTCAGCCACGCAAGCCCACAACGTGCGCCGCGCGTGTCACGCGCCAGCGCGAGCAGCGTGGTGTCGCTGCGTTCGGCGAGCAGTTCACCATCGGTGACCGTTCCGGGCGTGACCACGCGTGTGACCTTGCGCTCCACCGGCCCCTTGGCCGTGGCGACGTCGCCCACCTGCTCGGCAATGGCGACCGACTCACCGAGCTTGATCAGCTTGGCGAGGTAGCTCTCCAACGCCTGCGCCGGCACGCCGGCCATCACCACCGGCTCGCCGGCGCTGGCGCCGCGCGAGGTGAGGGTGATGTCCAGCAGGCGATTCGCACGTCGCGCGTCGTCGTAGAACAGCTCATAGAAGTCGCCCATCCGATACAGCACCAGCGCGTCCGGATGCTCTGCCTTGATGCGCAGGTACTGCTGCATCATCGGCGTGTGAGCGGAAATGGAGATCATGGGAGTTCGAAGAAACGCGATTGCAGGAAAGCCGCACAGCCACGGTTCGGCCGCAAGCACGCCGGGACAGCAACTTGGTTCGACACACGGGCGGCCACGGCGCTGCGTCCCGGCGAAGACCGAACTATCGCCCATTTGCCTGCGAGGTCTATGCGCTGGCTCGCGGCACGACGGTGAAGCCGAGATCGACGATGCGTTGGCGCACGGCGTTGCCGGCCAGCCGCTGCAGCAGCATCGCACCCGCGCGCCGGCCCATCTCGTCTGCACGCACTTGCACCGTGGTGAGCGCAGGTTCGGTGCCGGCAGCGATCGGCAGGTCGGCGAAGCCCATCACCGCCATGCCACCGGGTACGTCGATGCGGCGGCGCTGGCACTCGAACAGCGCGCCTGCGGCCAGCATGTCGTTGGTGCAGAACACGGCTCGCGGCGGTGTCGGCGCATCGAGCAACGCGCCCATCGCGCGGCCGCCATCGAGCACCGATGAGGGCGAGCGCTCCAGAGCAGTCAGCACCTCGCCCGCTCCCGCCGCCCGCGCCGCGGCACGGAACGACTCCAGCCGCGTCGCCGAACGTTCGTCGTCACCGCCGATGAAGCCGAGCCGCCGATAGCCGCGCCCGGCGAGGTAGGTCGCTGCCGCTTCACCGGCGGCGCGATTGGAAAAACCGACCAGCATGTCGATCGGTCGGGCGTTCAGGTCCCATGTCTCCACCACGGGAATGCCGGCGCGCTGCAGCTTCGCGCGCACGCCACGGGCGTGCTGCACGCCCACCAGCACCAGTCCATCGACGCGGCGGCCCAGGAAGGCATCTATCAAGCGCGATTCCTCATCGTCGCGGTACCCGGTCTGCCCGAGCAGCAGTTGGTAGCGCTGCGCGGCCAGCGTCGTCGACAGGCCTTCGACGGTGTCGGAGAAGATCGAGCTGGCAATGGTCGGAACGATGGCGGCCACGATGCGGCTGCGGTTGGAGGCCAGCGTGCCAGCCGCCAGGTTGTGCACATAGCGCAGGCGTTCGATGGCTCCTTGCACAGTCGCCAGCGTGGCCGGTGCCAGCTTGTCTGGCATGTTGAGCGCGCGCGACACGGTGATCGGCGACACGCCGGCGGCGCGCGCCACGTCCTCCATGCGGACGGGGGCGTCGACTCGAGCGCTGTGGCGGCGGGTGGGCATCGGGCGCAGTACCAAGGGAAGGGATTGTGTGCTTGACACGCCGCCGTCCGGCCTCGACGATGGAAATGATAGCGCTATCATTTCCGCTCGATCCACCTCCGGAGTGCCCATGCCCGACGCCGCCCGCGCCGCCGACCCTGCTTTGATCGAGCGATATCGCCGCGACGGCTACGTCGTGGTGGAGGGTCT
>DATKJN010000315.1:0-2714 GCA_035543655.1 Burkholderiaceae bacterium
CGGCGCACTGCGCGAACTGGCCGACGCGCTCGAAACCGCAGAAAGGCAACGCCGCGCGCTGAGCGCCCAGGTGTTGACGTTGCAAGAGGACGAGCGGCAGCGCATCGCACGCGAACTGCACGACGAGTTCGGCCAGCGCCTGACCGCGTTGCGCGCCGATGCGGCCTGGCTGGCGCGCCGCATCGGTCAGGACGCGCAGGCGCTAGGCGTGGTCGGTTCGATGGCCGGCCAGTTCGAGGCGCTGCAGCGCGACATCCGCTCGCTGCTGACACGCTTGTCGCCCGCCGGCCCCAGTGACGGACCCGCCGACCTGTTGCGTCTGCAGCGACTGCTGGAAGACTTGGTGCAGGCGTGGAACACATTGCCCGGCCAGACGGTGCACTTTGCGCTGGAGCTGCAGGCGCGCTCCGTCGACGACCGCGCAGGGCCGTGGCTGACGCCCGAACAGGCCGGTGCCTTTGCATTGCCGCACGAGCTGTGCCTGGCGCTGTACCGGATCAGCCAAGAGGCGCTGACCAACGTCGCGCGGCATGCCCACGCGTCGCACGCCACGCTGCAGCTCACGCTGCGTCGCGGTGACGACGGCGATGCGCTGCAGTGGCAGGTGAGCGACGACGGCGCGGGGCTCGGCTCGCTGCAGGTGGCGCTGCAGCGGGGCAACGGGCTGGCCGGCATCCGGCAGCGGGTGTGGGCCCTGGGCTCGGACCTCGAATGCGGGCCCTCGAGAGCCGCCACCTCGGCGCGCGCTGGCGTGTGCCTGCGCGCGCGCTTTCGGATATCGGGCGCGGTGTCATCGCGAGGGGACCATGCAGTCGCTGCGGCTTGAGACGCACGCCGCCGTGCGCGTGCTGCTGGCCGATGACCATGCGGTCGTGCGCGAGGGCTATCGCCGACTGCTCGAGATCGAACCCGACATGGTGGTGGTCGGCGAATGTCCCGACGCCGAAACGGCGCGGGCGCATCTCGAGGACAACGAGGCCGCTGCTGACGTGCTCGTGCTCGACCTGTCGATGCCGGGCTACGGTGGTCTGGCGCTGCTGCGCCACGCCGTCGCTGCGTGGCCGACGTTGCGCGTGCTGGTGTTCACGATGCATGACAGTCCGACCATCGTCGCGCAGGCCCTTGATGCCGGCGCAGCGGGCTTTGTCACCAAGAGCAGCGCCCCCGAAGTGCTGGTCGACGCGGTGCGGCGCGTGGCGGCTGGCGAGCGCCCGGTGCTGTCGCCGGACGTGGTCCAGGGGTTGGCCCATCAGCCGGCGCTGCGCCTGGCGCCCCGCGAGGTCGAAGTGCTGCAGTTGCTGGTGCAGGGCTGTTCGGTGGAAGAGGTCTCGCGGCGCCTGCGGTTGAGCATCAAGACGGTCGCGAACTACCAGACGGTGGTGCGCCAGAAACTTGGCGCCAGCAACACGATCGAGTTGCTGCGCGTGGCACAGCGCCACGGACTGGCACCACGCTCGGTGACCTGATGAGGTGGCACGGGACGCAAACAGGCGCTGCTACAGCCCGGCCAGGTAGTGGCCGAGGTTCTCGATGTCGGTATCGTTCAGCGTGCGCGACACGCTGGTCATGTTGCCGGCATCGTTGGTGCGCTTCTTGTCCTTGAAGTCGCGCAGCTGCTTGACCACGTAGTCGTAGTGCTGCCCTGCGACGCGCGGGATCTCGTTCTGTCCCGCGAAGCCGCCCAGGTGGCACATTGTGCAGAGCGTCTCTTCGGACTTGGCGCGGCCGAGCTTGGCCCTTTGCGCATCGACCTTGAAGGTCTGAGGCGCCGGCTTCTGCGCGGCGAAGTGGTCGGCCAGCTCGCGCAACTCGTCGCGCGTCAGGTCCTTGACCATCGGCGTCATCTGCGGATCGCTGCGCCGGCCTTCCTGGTAGTCGCGCATCTGCAGGTACAGGTAGCGCGATGTCTGGCCCGCCAGGATCGGCACCAGCGGCTGCGTGGAGTTGCCGTTCGGCCCGTGGCAGGCCGCGCAAGTGGCGGCCTTGGCCGGCGCCGCGGTCTGCGCGGCGCACAACGCCGGCAGCAGCGCGGCGCAACAGAAACACAGCCATTGGGACAGGCGCGTCGTGATCATCGTGTCTCGAAAGGGCCAGACAACAAAAACCCGGCACATGGCGTGCCGGGTCGGTCAACTCACGGGTATCACGGCAGCGCGAACACGAACACCGAATTGCCGCGCTTGAAGTCGAGCTGCGTGTTGCCGCCGGCGGCCACCGCAATGTATTGCTTGCCGCCGATCGTGTACGACACGGCCGGTGCGTTGACACCCGCGCCGCATTGGAACTCCCACAGCTTCTTGCCGGTTCCTGCATCGAAGGCGCGGAACCAGCCGTTGCCCTCGCCGTTGAACACCAGGTCGCCCGCCGTGGCGAGCACGCCGCCGATCAGCGGCTGCTCGGTGTCGACCTTCCATGCGAGCTTGCCGGTGTCGATGTTGACCGCGGCGAGCCGGCCCCACTGCCTCTCACCGGGGATGACCTTGAACGCGCCGCCCAGCCACAGCTTGCCACCGGGGTACTTGGCTTCCTCGACGTGGTAGGTCATCGGCTGATGCAGGTTGGCCGCATAGGCCAGCCGGTGCTTCGGATTGACCGCCATCGGACTCCACTCCACGCCGCCATTGGCGCCGGGCAGCATGCGTGTGCCGTTCTGCGTCGGCAGCACCCACATGTTCTCCTGCGGAATCATCGCTTCGGAAAAGCGGATCAACTCG
>DATKJN010000316.1:0-6220 GCA_035543655.1 Burkholderiaceae bacterium
GGGTTCTGCGGATCGCGGATCGCGAAGGTGCGCACCTCGGTGCCTTCGCACAGCACATCGTCGCCCCGCTTGATCACGTGGCGATGTCGGAACACCTTGACCGCCCACTCCTCGACGCTGGTGTGCACCTCGATCCACTCGCCGTAGGTGGCGGCCTTCATGAAACGCGTGTGGATCTCCAGCAGCGGCGTGCCGATGATGTGGCGTGTCTTCACCAGCTCGCGCCACGGCGGCACGCCGCAGCTCATGAAGAACAGCAGCGACGACTCGTCCATCCAACGCGAGAAGTTGGGAAAGAACACGATGCCGGCCGGATCGCAGTCGCCGAACTGCACCTGCACGCGGTGCACATACACCTTGCTCATCGGCGCCTCGCTTGAATGATGAACGGGTCGGAGGCCCTGCCCTCATACAACGCGTCGACCAGCGAGGCGCGGTGCTGCAGCACGGCGCGCTGGTTGATCGAGCCCTTGTCGGTCAGCTCGCCCTTGTCGATCGACGGCGGCTCGGCCAGCACGTGGATGCGCTCGAGCCGGTTCGCGCTGCCGGTGCTCTGCGCCGCGAGCGTGTCGACCATCGCCTGAAAGAACGCACGCACCGCCGGCCGGTGCAGCACCTCGGGTGCCGGCACGTCATGCGCACAGCCGGCCACGCGGCGGCACTCGTCCAGGCGCGGGAAGATCAGCGCACCGACGGTGTCGCGGTTCAGGCCGGTGATCACCGCGTCCTGCACGCACGGGTCACCAGCGGCGATGATGCGCGCGCGCAGCGGGCCCACGCTGACGAAGGTGCCGGTGGAGAGCTTGAAGTCCTCGGCGGTGCGGCCGTCGAACAGCAGGCCACGCTGCGGATCGCGCTCGTCGACCCAGCGCACCGCGTCGCCGGTGCGGTAGTAGCCCTCGTCGTCGAACGCGTCGCGTGTCTGCTCCGGCGCGCGCCAGTAGCCCGGCATCACGTTGGGTCCGCGAAAACGGATCTCGGTCTTGTCGCCTTCGGGCACCAGCTTCACCTCGACACCCGGCGCCGGCAGTCCGATCTGGCCCGAGCGGGTGTCGGGTCCGACGGCGAACGTGCACGACGGCGCGGTCTCGGTCATGCCGAGCCCGGTGATGACGCGCAGCCGCTCGCCGATGGTGGCTGCGCCGTGCGCGTCGAGCTGCTCCCACACCGCGGGGCTCAAGCCCGCGCCGGCGAACATGAAGGCCTTGCAACGCGCGAACAGCATGCGGCGCAACAACGCATCCGAGTCCATCGCGCGCGCGATCTCTTCGAAGCCCTTGGGCACGTTGAAGTACACCGTGGGCGAGATCTCGCGCAGGTTGCGCAGCGTCTCGGCGATGCCGCCGGGCGTGGGCTTGCCGTCGTCGATGTACAGCGTGCCGCCGTTGGCCAGCGTGATGCCGACGTTGTGATTGCCGCCGAAGGTGTGGTTCCACGGCAGCCAGTCCACCAGCACCGGCGGCTGCTCGGCCAGAAAGCGCATGCACTGGCGCAGCATCTGCTGGTTGGCGCACCACATGCGGTGCGTGTTGATCACGCCCTTGGGCTGCTTGGTCGAGCCCGACGTGAACAGGAACTTGGCGATCGTGTCGGGGCCGACCTGCTCGTGCGCGGCGCGCAGCGTGGCACCGGGTTTTGCCTGCAGCAGGCTGCCGTAGCCCAGCGTGCGCCGCCCGGGCAGCTCACCGTGCACCAGCGCCACCGGCGTGTCGGCCGGCACGGCGGCGGCAATCGCCTTGGCATACGACGCATCGCTGGCGAACACCAGGCCCGGCGTCAATGCGCCGAGGATGTGCTTGAGCTTGGCGTGGTCCTGCGACACCAGCGAATACGCCGGTGACACCGGCGCGAACGGCACGCCGGCCCACAACGCGCCCATCGCCAGCGTCAGGTGCTCCAGGCTGTTCTCCGACAGGATGGCCAGCGGCCGCTCGACCGACAGCCCCTGATCGATCAGCGCCTGGCCCACCGCCTGCGCGCGCTCGAGCATCTGCGCATACGACACGCGCTGCCACGCGCCGTCCGCATCGCGGCGCGCGACGAAAGTGCGATCGGCCGCCTCGCGCGCCCAGCGCTCCAGATGGTCGGTGAGCCGCGCGGGGTAGGCGGCCAATGCCTCCGTCGAGCGCAGCACGGTCGCGCCGTCGCCGCGGCGCTCGATCGTGGCTTCGACGCAGCCGCCGACCGACGCGGGACGCACCGGCACGTCCATGGTCACTTCTTGACCACCTTGCCGGCGCGCTTGTCGAGGAATGCGCGCAGGCGATCCTTGGCGTCGGCCGTGCTCTCGGCCACCGCCGCCATCAACGATTCGGTGAGCAGCCCTTCGCTCATCGACTGGTCGGCGATGCGCGGCAGCGCGTGCATCACCGCATAGTTCGACATCGGCGCGTTGGTCGCGATGCGCGTGGCAAGCTCGATGCCCTTGGCCAGACCCTGGCCCTCGGGCACCACGTACTGCGACAGCCCCGTCTGCAGGCCCTCCTGCGCGTCGTAGACGCGGCCGGTCATCATCAGGTCGGTCACCCGCGCCACGCCGATCAGCCGCGTGATGCGCACCGAGCCGCCGCCGCCAAGGAAGATGCCGCGCTGGCCCTCGGGCAGGCCGTAGTAGGCCGACGTCTCCGCCACCCGGATGTGGCACGCCGAGGCGAGCTCGAGGCCGCCGCCGACCACCGCGCCGTGCAGCACCGCCACCACCGGCACGCGGCCGAACTGGAGCTGGTCGAACGCGGCATGCCACATGCGCGAATGCAGCACGCCGGCCGCCGCATCGCGATCGACCAGTTCCGACAGGTCGAGGCCGGCGCAAAAGTGGTCGCCCTCGCCGCTCACCACCACCGCGCGGGTGGCTTCGGGCAGGTTGACGAAACAGCCGTGCAGTTGCTGAATCAGCGTGTCGCTCAGCGCGTTGCGCTTGGCCGGCCGGTTCAGACGCACATGGGTGAGTGCGTCTGCGTGCGACACCGACAGCAGGTCAAACTGGGCCAGCAGGCCGGTGGCGGGCGTGAAGGTCGGCAACGACATGGTGGATCCGGAGTTTGGCGAAAAGATAGTTCATGAGCTTAACTGAATCACTAGGGCAAACCCGCATTCTCCGATCTCATGTCATGGGTGAAACGTTGCTGCAGCGCAGAATAATCGTACTCCTTATACTTTCTGTTGTGAACTAAAAGGCCAGGCCATGGACACCGCGTCGCTGATTGCCATCGACACCCACACCCATGCCGAGGTGTCGTGCTGGAACCCGTTCGACAACTACGGCGAGGAGTACGACCGGGCGGCCGACAAGTATTTCGGCTCGAGCCGGCGGCCGACCATCGACGAGACGGTGGCCTACTACCGCGAGAAGCGGATCGGCTTCGTGATGTTCACGGTGGACTCCGAGTCGCAGCTCGGCCGGCGCCGCATCCCGAACGAAGAGATCGCCGAAACGGCGCAGAAGAACAGCGACATCATGATCGCGTTCGGCTCGATCGATCCGCACAAAGGCAAGATGGGTGCGCGCGAGGCGCGCAAGCTGATCGAAGAGCACGGCGTCAAGGGCTTCAAGTTTCACCCCACCGTGCAGGGCTTCGTGCCCACCGACCGCATGGCGTGGCCGATCTACGAGGTGATCAACGAGCACAAGCTGCCGGCGGTGTTCCACAGCGGGCACTCCGGCATCGGCTCGGGCATGCGTTGCGGCGGCGGCCTGCGCTTGCAGAACAGCAACCCGATGCTGCTGGAGGACGTGGCGATGGCCTTCCCCGACATGCAGATCATCGTGGCGCACCCGAGCTGGCCGTGGCAGGACGAGGCTTTGAGCCTCGCGCTGCACAAGCCCAACGTGTGGATCGACCTGTCGGGCTGGAGCCCCAAGTACTTTCCGCCGCAGCTGGTGCAGTACGCCAACACGCTGCTGAAGGACCGCATCCTGTTCGGCAGCGACTTCCCGCTGATCACGCCCGAGCGCTGGATGAGCGACTTCGAGGAAGCCGGCTTCAAGGACAAGGTGAAGCCGCTGATCCTGAAGGAGAACGCCAAGCGGCTGCTCGGACTGGGTTGATCGCGCAGCGCCCTGGCGCGCGTCGACCGCCCGATCAGCGCCCGTCGTGCGGTGCGTTGCGCACGCGAAACAGCTTGCCGCTCGTCCGATCGCGCACCGGTGCCTTTTGCCCGTGCACGATGCGCACGCCGCGCAGACCCAGTGTCTGCAGATAGGCCGCCAGCGCCATCTGCGCGCGATCGAATGCCGCATCTGCATCGAGCACTGCAGGTTCGAAGCGCAGCTCGAGCGTGTCGGGGCCCGTGCACAGCAGTTGAAACTGGGTGACCTGCGCGCCTTCCTCGATCACGGTTTCCGCGGCAAGCGGCAGGATCGTCACCGGGCGATCGTCGTCGCCGTGCATCTGCAGGGTATGTCCACGGCGGCCCTGCACTTCGATGACCGGGAACGCCGAGCCGCAGCCGCAGCGCTCAGCAGTGAAGCGGATCGAATCGTCCAGCCGATAGCGCAACAGCGGCTGCACGTGATTGCCCAGGTGTGTCAGCAGCACGGCATGCGGCGTGTCGCCGGGCGCCACCGGGCGCGACTGCCGATCGACCGCCTCGAGCACGAGCCAGTCGTCATTGACGTGCAAGCGCTCGTGCTCGCACTCCCACGCGATCGAGAAGAACTCGGCGGCACCGTAGTTGTTGCGCAGCGGACAGGCGAAGGTGCTGCGCACCAGGGCACGCTGCGCCTTCGAGAGCTGCTCGCCGCCCAGCCAGATCTCCGCGAGGCCCAGCTGCAGGTCGCCGTCGCGCTGGAGCTGCGCCAAGGCAGCGGCGCAACTGGGGTAGGTGATCAGCACCGTCGGTGCGTACGCCTGCAGGGCGCTCGCCAGCTGCGCCAGGGGCATCTGCACCGAGAAGGTCTGCATGCTCGGCATCAGCCAGCCCGACGGCAGAAGAGAGGGTGCGGCGCTCAGGCGCCGCATGCGTTCGACGCTGACCGTGCCTGCGAAGTGCCCACCGGTGGCCCCGACGTAGGCAAAGCGTCGTCCCACGCTCCAGACCGCAAGCGGAACGTTCCGCGCAGGTGCCCCGCGCAGACGCAGCGCGTCGAGCGCCTCGTAGGCCGCCAGGCTGTGTGCGTCCTGCACGAAGATGCCGGGCGTGCCGCTGGTGCCCGACGTGGTCCAGACAAGGTACTTGCCGAGGAAGGCATCGGCGACGTCGGCCCCTGCCAGAAACATCTCGACGGCGGCGCGCTTGACGGCACTGTCGGTGGACCATTCGTCGAACCGCTGCATCAACTCGGCCCTGCCGACCGGCTCGAGCAACGGCAGATCCGATGAACGCAAGACCGTGTTGCCGCGCAGCCGTTCGCGATACAGCGGCGACGCCGCGGCCGCCTTCAGCACGCTGGCAAAGCGCCCTTCGCGCTGTCGCGCACCGGCGCCCGCAGGATCGAAGCCCGCCAACAGGGTCTCACCAAAGGTGGTGGACCACAGCCATGGATCGATGGTGGGTGGTGCCGGCATCGCCGCGCCGAACGGACAACTTCGAACAGGGCCGTAGTGTGCGCCGACCGCAGCGCGCGAAGCGGCTCACCGGCGCGCAGCAGTGCTACTCCAGGCGCAAGACCAGTGCGGCGCCAGTGTCGCCCGCTGCGCAACCGGTGAACAAGCCCACGCCGCCGCCGCGGGCTTGCAGCGCCCACACGAGCTCGGCAATCGCGCGCAGGCCGGTCGGCCCTTGTGGATGGCCGTAGACCAGGCTGCAGCCGTACGGATTCATCTTGTCGAGCGCATACCCCGTCTGCTGCGCGAACCACAGGTCGTTGACCGCAAACGGGTTGTGCGTGGTCACCACGTGCACGTCGTCGATACCGAGGCCGGCGAACGCGAGCGCGCGCTGCGCAGCGGTGGTCGCCGCCTTCGGCATGCGCGCCTTCTCGGCGCGCGCGAACGCCGCCGACACCAGGCGCACGACGCCCGCGCCATCGGCCAGCGTGCGGGCGTCGTCGGCCGCCAGCAGCAACGCACCGGCCGCACCGTCGGCTGGATGGGTCTGGCTGCCGAAGGTGACGACGCCATCGTCGTGCACCGGCTTCAGCGCGCGCAGGCCGTCGGCGGTGGTGTCGTGCACGCCTTCGTCGGCCTCGACCACCAGCCGCGTGCGGCCGTGCTCGATCATCACCGGCTGCAGATAGGCGCGCTGGATGCGCCGGTCGTCGGCCAGCGCGGTGCGGTAC
>DATKJN010000317.1:0-3938 GCA_035543655.1 Burkholderiaceae bacterium
GATGATCCGCATCATCGACGTCGACCGCCTGCGCAGCGCCTACCGCCTGCGCCTGAACAGCGACGGCACCGCCTGCGAATGGGTCAGCATGGACGATGACGACGAGGAGCTCGTGCTGGTCGACGAGCCCGACTCCACCGCGTGGCTGCGCTTCAAGACCTGGCTGCTGTCGCCGCTGGTGCCGGAGTCGTTGCTGTAGCGCGTCAGCGCGCCGCCCGTCGCGCGCGCCGGCGCGCAACCATCTCGCGGCCCATGGTCTGCCGCTCGGCCAGCTGCATGCGGGCGCGCGCCTCGGGATAGATGCAGGCCTCCTCCAGCGCCACGTGGTCGTGCAGCAACGCGATGAAGACGTCGCTGCCTTCGCGCAGCAACGCCGGATCCCACCACGACTGTCCGGCCGCCAGCGCCTCCAGGTGCGCCGACAGTTCCATCCAGTCCTCCTCGATCCAGTTGTGATCCTGCTGCAGCCGCAGCACGGCTTGCACCACCTGCGGATCGCCGGAAGCCAGTGCCTTCGGGAACACGTGGCGCTCCTCGTCTTCGTGGTGCTGGCGCGCCGTGGTGGAGAAGAACTGCACCACCTCGCCGGCCATCGCGCGGGCCGCATCGTCGGCGCCGTTCGGACCATCGATATGCGCGACCAGCGCCGCCAGCGTCTCGAGCGCCGCCAGCATCTGCCGATGGCAGCTGTCGAGCACTTCGAAGCCGTCGCGCGTCACCCGCCGTCCGGATCTGTCGTCGAAAACCACCGCGCTGCACATCACACACCTCCTGTCTGCTCAAGTGCAGCGTAGGCGTGCCGCACCCGGCACCCTTTGACGTACAGCAAGCGCGCGGGCGCGGCGGCGGTGCGCTACAGCAGCGCCAGGGTGGCGCCATCGCGCTCGCCGCCGTAGAACCGTTCGAGCAGCGCCGGAAATTGCGGCTCGTCGGGCGCGGCGCGCTCGAACAGCGTGAGGCACGAGCGCAGCTTGAGGGTGTCGATCGAGCCGAACACCTGCGCGGCCGTGCGCTCCTGCGGCAGCGCCATCAGCCAAGCGCAGCACTGTCGGAGTCGCGCACCCAGCAGCGGGTGACGCCAGTAGGCCTGCGCCTCCTCGAGACTGCCGATGCCGTAGTGCAGCGCGGTGGAACTGCGACCCAAGCCCTTGAGCTGCGGAAACACGAACCACATCCAGTGGCTGGTCTTGGCACCCGCCTTCAGCTCGGCCTCCACGTCGGTGTAGACGCGCGCCTGCGCGGCGACGAAGCGCTGCAGGTCGAACGGGTCGGCGTCGGTGGCGGCCATGCGCCAAGCGTACCGCGCCCGCTTCGACGCGCGCATCCACCATAGGCAGGCGAGGCACACCGCCGTACCATCGGCGCGCACCTCGGGTGCATGGAGGGGAAGGCAGCTCGCATGCGCGCAGTCCGCACGAGGCTGATGGCATGGACCGCGACCGCCGTGGTGGCGATGGCGGGCTGCGCCACGCCGCCGCCCGAACCCGCGTTGTCCGATCCCGCCGCCGACCCGCCGGCGACCGAGCCCGCACCCGCAGCGGAACCGGTGGTCGACGTGCAAGGCGCACAGATCAAGATGCGCGCGCTCAGCGGCGACTGCCGCGCCGAGTTCACCGGCACCTGCTATCCGGTGTGGTTCGGCACCGACCGCAAGCCGCTCGATCCGCGCAACCCCGCGCTCGGCTTCGGACCCGAGCCCGACAGCAAGCTGCACTTCGGCAAGCGCATCGTGCGCATCCCGATCAGCCACCGCCCGGGCGAACTCGGCTCGCCGCTGTGGCGCCGCCTGCTCACCGGCGTGGACGACCGCATCACGGTCGACCCGGCCACGGTGCTGAACGAAGACGCGTTCACGCGCGACATCCGCGCCTTCCTCACCACGCTCGATCCGGCCGACCGCAACGTGCTGGTATTCATCCACGGCTTCAACACCACGTTCGACAACGCGGCCAAACGCGCGGCGCAGCTCGGCTTCGACCTGCGCGTGCCGGGCATCACCGCGTTCTACAGCTGGCCGTCGCTGGGCAACATCACCGCCTACATGGGCGACGTGGCGCGCATGGAAGCCAGCGAGCAGCACCTGGCCGACTTTCTGGTCAAGACCACCACGCTGGTCGAGCGCGGCAAGGTGCACCTGATCGCGCACAGCATGGGCAACCGCGGGCTGATCAACGCGATGCACCGCGCCACCACGCAAGCCGCGCTGCGCACCGGCACCAAGTTCGGCCAGGTCTTTCTCGCCGCGCCGGACATCGACGCGCGCTCGTTCGCACAGCTCGCCGGCATCTACCCGCTGGCCGCCGAGCACACCACGCTGTACGTGGCCGACCAGGACAAGGCGCTGCTGGCATTGGAATGGGCCACCGCCGAAACGCGCGCCGGCGGCGCGCCGCCGGTGCTGGTGCTGCCCGGCATCGACACCGTGCGCGTGCGCGGCTGGAGCCTGTTCCGCCTGGGCCACAGCTACGTGGCCGAAGACGCCTCGGTGCTGCGCGACATCCGCACCCTGCTGCACTGGCAGGAGGCGCCGGAGCGCCGCCGCGCGCGCAACGGCTGGCCGATGCCCGACGACACGCCGGGCGCCAAAGGCGCCTGGGTGCTCGGGCCCTGAATTCTTCCGAGCGTCAGCGCGAGCCGCCGGCCGGAGCCGGCGCGCCGCTGCCCGGACCGACCACGTTTTTGCCGGTGTCGATCGGCACGGCGCTCATGCTGCCGGTGCACGCACCGGTCTGCGTGTAGACCACGCGGCCCTTCTCATAGCACTTGGTGACCATCTGCCGCGTCGGGTCGGTGGCCTGCGCGCGCATCACCGGCGGCGCGTCGCTGGCGAACGCGGCCGGTGGCGAGGGCGCGGTGTTGGCCGGCACCACGGTCGCCGTCGGCGGGGCGGCGATCGGCGCCGCTGCGGGTGACACGTCTTCGACCGGCGCGCTGGCCGCTGCCGCCGCCGGCGGACGCTTGGCGGGAGTGCCACCGCGCGTGGACATGCTGGCCAGCAGCGGCACCGCCAGGAACATGGCCACCACCAGCGCGATCCAGATCAGCGGGTTCTCCTTCCAGCTCGGCGGACCCATCTGCTCGACGGCTTCGAACGCCTCCGCCGTTTGCGGCGCTGCGGCCGCGCGCGCTTCACGGCGCGGACGCGCCGGCTTGGGCGGCGGTTCGGGTGGCGGCGGCGGCGCGGCCTGGGTTGGCGGAAAGTCGTCGTCGTTGTTCTTATCGCTCATCGTGTCCCCTTGGCGCTGCGTGCGGTGCACCCGAAGGCGGCGCGCACCTTCGGAGCGGCCGCGCGGCGCTCATCGCCCTGCGATTTCGAGGTCGCGGATCACCAAATCAGCGGGTTTTTCGATCACCAGAAAGTGGCTGGAGTCGAAGTACACCTCGGCCTGGCGCTGGTTCCTTGGCTGTACGCAACGCACCAGAGACGGATTCACGGCCACGTGGGTCGTGCCGCCATCCAGCGGAAGCATCACGAAATGAACCTGCGCCATGGCGCTTTCCTTGATCTGACTGGGGGCATGGGCCGCGGGTGGGGCCCGGGTTCGCTGGTGCGGACTATGCCCCTTTGCGAGGGCGTTGACCATCCAAGCCGAAACGGGTCGGCTGGGCGTTTGCCCACACTGCAGCAAGCCGCGCGAGGCCGCGTGCACCCTGCAACGCGCACTGCAAATTGAGCGGCAACCGTCGCCGTGGCAGCGGCGCCGGTGCCAAGCCTCAGTGGCTGTTGGCGGCCACCGGCGCGTGGAAGCCGAGTTCCACGCGCTCCTCGGGCGACTCGGGGCACTGCCGCACTTCGCGCGAGTCGTCGACCCGCGTGGCACCTGGCCAGGCCAAGGCCTGCCAATGCGTCAGCTTGCGGCGCGACGGGTGATAGGTGCCATCACCCGCGGTGCTGGGCAACAGATAGGTATGGAATTCGATGGAGCGCATGGGTTGCT
>DATKJN010000318.1:0-2745 GCA_035543655.1 Burkholderiaceae bacterium
CACCTTGTAGTGGGCCGGCACCGCGAGCAGCTTGCGCAGCAGGCCTTCGGCTTCGGCATGGATGGCGATGAACTCCTTGCCGCGGTGGCTCATCTCCATCACCGACATGCCCGAGCCGTGCCAGTCGAGCATCTCTTCGGCTGCCTGGCGCAGCACCGGTTCGGGCAGCGCCGCGGGGCCGGCGCTGAAGTTGAATACGCGCGTCATTGGAGGTCTTTCGGGCCGAGTCGGCCCGCGTGGCACAAAGGGCCACAAGGATACAGAACTACGTTGCCCCTACTCGCTGCGCTCGCGTCCCTCCGGCGACATCGTCGCCTTGGGGTGGCCCGGCGCCCTCAGTGCAGGTCGAGGCCGGCGCCGAGAATCTCCGAGATGTCTTCGCTCGTTTCCTTCAGCTGCACCAGCGTGGCCTGGTGCGCCGCCAGCGGGTCGCGGTTGAGCAGCGCGGTGAGGATGGCCTTGTGCCGCGGCAGCGACAGCGCATGGGTGTTGGGATGCTGGCTGCTCAGCTTGATCGACTCGCGCAGCGCCAGCGACAGCATGTTGCCGATGTAGGCCAGCAGGTCGTTGTTGGTGGCCTCGGCGATGCGGCGGTGAAACGCCAGGTCGGGCTCGAGCAACTGCTCCGGCGTCGCGGCCGCCTCCATGCCTGCATAGGCTTCCGCAATGCCGCGCAGCGCTGCGTCGGTGGCCACCTTGGCGGCCAGCGCCGCGGTGGCGGGCTCGAACACGCGGCGCACCGTCAGCAGCGTGTCGACGAACTCGGTCTGTGGCTTGGTCTGGATCACCCAATACAGCACGTCGGGGTCGAGCAGGTGCCACTCGTTGCGCGGCCGCACCACCGCGCCGGCGCGCTGCTTCGACAGCACCAGCCCCTTGGCCACCAGCACGCGCACCGCCTCGCGCAGCACCGGCCGGCTCACGTCGTACTCGGCCAGCAGCACGGCCTCCGATGGCAACCGTTCGCCCGGCGCGAACTCACCGGCCACGATGCGCATGCCCAGCGTGCGCACGATGCGCGCATGCATGCTCTTGCGCTCGGGCGGCTGGCGGTAGTCGCGGTGGGATTGATGCGGTGGGTTCATGTTCTCTTTCGAGAACTGCGCGAAGCAAAGCCGCGGCCGCGTGTGCGCCGGCGCTCGTGTGCAGCGGTCGACCCTGCGGGCCGACTGCCTTCCGGTTCTCGATCGCATGGCCCGCGTCGAAACTCGCTCCGCTCACTGCGTTCGCTGTGCTCGAACAATCGACGCGAGTCAGAGGTTGAAGCGCGCGCTGCGCGCGCGCGGCCATGCGCTCTGCGGTCCTCAGCGCCGCACAATGTCGCTGCCGACGCACACCCGACCACGGCTTTGCCGATGCACCGAGATGTTCGTCGACATACACCACGAGGCGTGCCGCGCGGTGGGCGGTACCCGGGGTGGGCGACTTGTGGGGCGGCGAGAAGCGCAGCAGCGCAAGGGGGAGTCCGGACCCACAGGGGCCGGACCGGAGAGAAGCCATGAGGCAGTGGCGCGTTCAGCGCCGCTGCGAGCGGCATCGCAGCCGCCCTTGTGTTGCGAGCACCGCAGCGAAGTCGGCCTGCAAGGCCGACCGACCCAGCAGGAGCCCACACCGGGTACCGCCCACCGCGCCACACCGAGCCCCGCCGGGGTTCCGCCTCCGGGACTCCTCTCCTGGTCGCTGCATCCGTGTTCACGCTTTGTTCCGGTTGTACACATCGACGAACACCGCCGCCAGCAACACCAGGCCCTTGATCACCTGCTGGTAGTCGATGCCGATGCCGAGGATCGACATGCCGTTGTTCATCACGCCCATCACCAGCGCGCCGATCACCGCGCCCAGCACCTTGCCCACGCCGCCCGAGGCCGATGCGCCGCCAATGAAGCAGGCGGCGATGACGTCGAGCTCGAAGCCGAGTCCGGCCTTCGGCGTGGCGGTGTTCAGGCGCGCTGCGAAAACCAGGCCGGCCACCGCGGCCAGCACGCCCATGTTGACGAAGGTCCAGAACGTGAGCCATTGCGTCTTCACGCCCGACAGCCGCGCCGCCTTCTCGTTCCCGCCCAGCGCATAGATGCGCCGGCCGATCGTGGTGCGATTGGTCACGAAAGCATAAAGCGCGATCAGCACGGCCATGATGACGAGGACGTTCGGCAGGCCGCGATAGGTGGCCAGAAGATAGCAGAAGGCGATCACGAGCACGGCCAGCAGAGCGTTCTTGAAGGCGAACAGGCCGAAGGGCGCCGTCTCGACGGCGTGCTTCAATTGGTTGGCGCGGCTGCGGAAGCTGAAATAGATGATCACCGCGACGCTTGCGGCGCCGAGGAACAGCGCGGTGTAGTTGAAGCCCTCGCCGCCAAAGACATCGGGAATGAAGCCCGAGCTCAGGCGCTGGAACACCACCGGGAACGGCCCCACCGACATGCCGCCGAGAAGCGCCAGGGTGAGACCCTTGAAGACGAGCATGCCGGCGAGCGTGACGATGAAGGACGGCACCTTGAAATAGGCTACCCAATAGCCCTGCGCAGCGCCGATCATGCCGCCCACGATCAGACAGGCAATGGTGGTCGTGACAGGATCGATCCCCCAACGGACCATCATCATGGCCGCGAGCCCGCCGACGAAACCGACGATGGAGCCGACCGACAGGTCGATATGGCCTGCCACGATCACGAGCAGCATGCCGAGCGCCATGATGACGATGTAGCTGTTCTGCAGCACCAAGTTGGTGAGGTTGAGCGGCCGCAG
>DATKJN010000319.1:0-2044 GCA_035543655.1 Burkholderiaceae bacterium
ATCGGCACCGGCGGTTCGTCGGTCGTCGCGCTGCTGAAGGACCATCTGTGCCCGCGCCTGATCGGCCGCGATCCGGCACTGGTCGAGTCGATCTGGCGCGAGCTCTTGTTTGCCACCCACGCCACCAGCGTCGGTGCCATCACCAGCCTGGCGCTGGCGGCGGTCGACACCGCGCTGTGGGACTGGCGCTGCCGCCGCGACGGCCAGCCGCTGTGGCGTGCCGCCGGTGGCGCCAAGCAGCACATCCCGGTGTACACCACCGAAGGCGGCTGGTTGCACCTGTCGCCCGACGACCTCGTGCGCGAAACGGTCGCCGCGCAGCAGGCCGGCTTCAAGGGCGCGAAGATCAAGGTCGGCAAGCCGCACGTCAGCGAGGACCTCGCGCGCCTGCACGCGGTGCGCGATGCGGTGGGCGAAGGCTTCGAGATCATGGTCGACGCCAACCAGTGCTTCACGCTGAGCGAGGCGTTGCGGCGTGCGCCGAAGTACGCTGAGCTCGGCATTGCATGGTTCGAGGAGCCATTGCCAGCCGACGACCTTGCGGGCCATGTGCAGCTGGCGGCCGCGAGCGCGGTGCCGATCGCGGTCGGCGAGTCGATGTATTCGATCGGCCAGTTTGGCGACTACATCCGCCAGCGCGCCTGTTCGATCGTGCAGGTCGACGTGGCGCGCATCGGCGGCATCACGCCGTGGCTCAAGGTGGCGCACCTGGCCGAGGCGTGCAACCTCGCCGTCTGCCCGCATTTCCTGATGGAGCTGCACGTGTCGCTGACGGCCGCCGCGCCGAGCGCGGCCTGGGTCGAGTACATCCCGCAGCTCGATGCGGTGGCCACCAGCCGCCTGCGCATCGAGCAAGGCATGGCGGTGGCGCCCGACACGCCGGGCCTGGGCATCGAGTGGCGCCACGACGAACTCGAGCGCCGCGCGCGCGCACGCCACACCATCGATTGATCCGTTCGTTCGCAGGAGTTCTGTCCATGGGTTCTCGCTTGGCCGGCAAGACGGCCTTTCTCACCGCCGCGGCGCACGGCATCGGCCGCGCCACCGCATTGGCCTTCGTGCGCGAAGGCGCCACCGTGGTCGCCACCGATGTCGACGAAGCCGGTCTGGCATCGCTCGCACGCGAGTGCGGCTGCAGCACGCGCCGGCTCGACGTGCTCGATGCCGATGCGATCACTGCTGCCGCGCGCGAAGTCGGCGCCGTGCAAGTGCTGTTCAACGCCGCCGGCATCGTGCACGCCGGCAGCGTGCTGGAGTTCAGCGAGGCCGAATGGGACCTTGCGTTCAACCTCAACGCGCGTTCGATGGCGCGCACCATCCGCGCTTTCCTGCCCGGCATGCTGTCCAGCGGTGGTGGCGCCATCGTCAACATCGCCTCGGTGGCCGGCAGCGTGAAGGGCGTGCCGAACCGCTTCGTCTACGGCGCCAGCAAGGCGGCGGTGATCGGCTTGACCAAGGCGGTGGCGGCCGACTTCATGACGCGTGGCATCCGCTGCAACGCCATCTGCCCGGGCACGGTCGACTCGCCGTCGCTGGCCGGCCGCATCCGCAACCAAGCCAAGGCCAGCGGCAAGAGCGAGGACGAGGTGCGGGCCCAGTTCGTCGGGCGCCAGCCGATGGGGCGGTTGGGCACCGTTGACGAAATCGCCGCGCTGGCCGTCTACCTGGCCAGTGACGAGGCCGCATTCACCACCGGCAGCGTCATGATTGCCGACGGTGGCATGTCCAATTAATCGTTAGATAAGGAGCAATCGATGAAGCTGATGCGCTACGGTGCCAAGGGTGCCGAAAAACCCGGACTGATCGATGCACAGGGCCAGGTACGCGCCTTGTCCGGGGTGATCCCTGATATCACCGCGCAAAGCCTGTCTGCGCAAGGTCTCGCGCAACTGCGGGCGCTCGACGTCAACAAGTTGCCCTTGGTCGACAAGCCGGGGCGTCTCGCGCCGCCGTGGAGCGGATGCGGCAAGTTCCTGTGCATCGGCCTGAACTACGTCGATCACGCGGCCGAGGCCGGGATGCCGGTTCCCAAAGAGCCGATCCT
>DATKJN010000320.1:0-4935 GCA_035543655.1 Burkholderiaceae bacterium
GATGCGCCCGTGTTCGTGCCACAGGCGCCAGATCTCGCTGCGCTGGAAGGTGGTCGATTGCGGATCGACCCATCGCATCAAGGCGATGCGGGCCACGAAGTACAGCTGCAGGCTGACGAACGCCACCAGCAGCAGCACGACCCATCGTGCAAGCTGTCGGATCATGCGTCGCGTGCGATCTGCCCGCGCAACGCGCGCAGCACCGGCTGGGTCTGCGGGCGCACACCGCGCCAGAAGCAAAATGCCTCGGCCGCCTGCTCCACCAGCATGCCCAGCCCATCGCGCGCGCGCGCGCCGTGCGCACCCGCCCAGGCCATGAAGACGTCGGCGGCCGGTCCGTACATCAGGTCGACCGCCAGGCATCCGGGGCCCAACACCGCCGGCGAGACCGGCGGCGCGACGCCATTGACGCTGCTGGCGCTGGCGTTGAGCACGAGATCAAAGCGCGCGCCGCAATCGTCAAGCGGGGCGGCGGTCAGGCGCATGTGCGATGCCATCGCGCGGTGGCTTTCGACCAGCGCCGCGGCGCGCTCGGCCGTGCGGTTGGCCACCACGATCTCGCACACACCGGTTTCCATCAGAGGCCCCAACACGCCGGCCGCCGCGCCGCCGGCGCCGATCAGCAGCACGCGCTTGCCGACGAGGTCGAAATCGGCGTTGTGCTGCAGGTCGCGCACCAGGCCGACTCCGTCGGTGTTGTCGGCGCGCCAGCCTTCCGGCGCGAAGTGCAGCACGTTGGCCGCCTGCGCCAGCGCGGCTCGCGCGCTGACGTGCGCGGCCAGGCGGGGCGCCTCGAATTTGAACGGGATGGTCACGTTGCAGCCCAGTGCCGGTCCGGCGCCCCCTTCATGCGATGCGGCGAATCCGCGCACCGCCGCCTCGAAGCTGTCCATGGGGCACAACACGCGGCCATAGCGGATGTGGTGACCGGTCTGGCGCGCGAACTCAGCGTGGATGAACGGCGAGCAGCTGTGCGCGACCGGGTTGCCCAGCACGGCGTAGCGATCGGGACCGTCGCTCATTGCGGCACCGCGCTGAGCGGCGTGGTCTCCAGCCCTTCTTCGCGCGTGAAGCGGAAACGCGATGTGACGACGATCTGGTCGGCCTGGGCCTTCATGGCCGACGTGAACGGCCCGAACGGCGATGCGGCGTGCACGATCGCGATGGCGCGGCGATCGAGGAAGCGTGACTTCGACGGGTAGACGATGTCGGCCTCCACCACGCGGCCAGCGGCATCGACGGTCACGTTCATCGTCAACTCGCCGTACAGCTTCTTGCCCTGGTACTCCGGGAAGTCGCGCGTGCCGCGCTCTTCGATCCGGCGCCGCAGTTGGTCGTAGTACACCGCGTACACCTCTTCACGCGTGGCCGGACTGATGTAGCGCTTCTTCGGGCGCGCATTCTCATCGTTGATCCGCTTCTCGATCTCGGCCAGCAGCTTCAGCAGTTGGCGGCGACGCTCCTCCTGCTCGCGGTCCTGCGGAGTGCCCGATTCGCGCTTCGGGTCGGGCGGCGGCAGCAACGCCACCTGGCGCCGCACTTGGGCCAACAGCTGGTGCTGCTGCTCCTGCAACTGCTCCACCTTGCGCCGCGCCTCTTGCGGCGAATCGCCCAGCTCGACCATGGCCGAAGCGGGCAGCGGTGTGGTGGCGCGACCCTTGTCGGCCTCGCCGCCGCCGGCCAGGTTGGCCTGCGCGATGGCCTGCGCCTTGGTCGGCCGCTCATTGGAGCGCGCGTTGACGAGGATCACCTCGAGCGGCGTGTCCTTGAACGCGCGTTCGAAACGCTGCGGGTCGGCGATGCGAAACGCCAGCAGCCCGCCATGGGCGCCGACCGACACGATCAGCGCCCACTGCAAGGTGGTCAGCTTCACCAGCTTCACGGGCTGCTCGCTGCCGCGTCCGTGGCGGCTTCGGCCGGCGTGTCGGGTTCGGTCACGTCGATCGCCAGCTGCAGCCCCAAAGGCGCCGCGGCGTCTTCGTCTTCGGGCTCCGGCGGTGCGGCGTCGCTGGTGGTGCCGTCGCCCAGGCGCGCCAGGAGCGCCGCGTGCACCTCGAGCGTGAGGGTGTCGAGCGCTTTCAGCGCCACTCGCACACGCGTGCCGCGCGGCAAGCCCTCGCAGCCGACGGCCTTGAACACCAGCGGCAGCGTGTCGACGCGCACCAGGCCGTTGTTCATCGTGGTGGCCTCGAGCTCGCGCAGCTGCTGCTGCTCGATCCAGCGCAGCGTCCAGTAGCGCTCGATGGTCTGCTGGAAGTCGTTGTAGGCGGCGTAGGCGGCATCGAACGACGAGATGATGGAGAACAGCGTGGCATCGCGCGGTTTGAACGGGGCGGCGAGTGCGGCGGTGCGTCCGTGGCGCACCGTGGCCACGATCTGCCACTGGTTGACCAGGTCGACATACCGCCGCAGCGGCGAGGTCGCCCAACTGTACTGGCTGACTCCCATGCCGGCGTGTGGCATTGCCTTGGTCCCCATGCGAACTTTCACGCCCGGGGCCAGGCTGGCCTGGCTGCGGTAAATCGCCGGCACGTTGTGTTCGGCCAGCCAGCCGCCCCAATGGCTGTTGGCCAGGATCATGGCCTCGGCCACGATCAGGTCGAGTGGCGCGCCGCGCACGCGCGGCGTGATCTGCACAGGCTCGTCGCCTGCAGGCATGGCGCCATCGGGCCGCTGGATGTGGAAGCTGTAGTCCGGGCGGTTGAACGTCTCTGGCTTGCCGCGAACCTGCTCGCGCCGCGCCTTCAGCTCGCGCGCCAGCTTGAACAGAAACGCCAGTTCCGACGCGTGCGGGTAGTCAGCCGGCGTGACGCCCGTGAGCGACGCCTCGGTGATCACGCCGTCGAGCTTGTCGTGGCGCAGGTTGTCGACCACGTGGATGCGCTCGATGCGCGTCTCGAAGCGCTGGGGCCGCAGATCGGCCTCGTCCACGTGCACGTAGAGGCTCAGTGCCGGTGAGTCGCGTCCCGCGGTCAACGTGAAGCGCTGCACCGTGGCGTCGGGCAGCATGGTGATCTTGTGGCCCGGCATGTAGACGGTGGACAGGCGTTCGCGGGCCGCACGGTCGAGCGAGGTGTCGGGTTGGATCGCCAGCGCTGGCGCCGCGATGTGGATCCCCAGCACGACAGCGCCAGTGCCGAGACCTTGCACCGACAGCGCGTCGTCGATCTCGGTGGTCGAGCTGTCGTCGATCGAGAACGCGCGCACATCGGCCAGCGGCAGTTCGTCCTTTGCGTCGGGCACGGCCAGCTCGGCGAAGCCGGTGCCGTGCGGAAACTGCTCATACAAGAAGCGCCGCAGGTGGAACTGATACGGCGAGTCGATGGCGCCGGCGGTGCGCAGCAGGTCGAGCGGGGCGCGCTGCGCGCGTCGCGACGCGTCGACCACCGCCTTGTATTCGGGCGAGTTCTTGTCGGGCTTGAACAGGATGCGGTACAACTGCTCGCGGATCGGCGCTGCGCACTCGCCGCGGATCAGTTCATCGGCCCACGCGCTGACCTGCGCCGCCTGAACCCGCTTGCGCTCGATCGCGGCCAGCGCTGCCTGCACCGTCTCGCGGCTGGCCTTGCGGAACACGCCCTTGCCGACGCGACGGAAATAGTGTGGGGCGTCGAACAGGCCAAACAGCATCGCGGCCTGGTGCACCGCATCGGCATTCTTGTCGAAGTAGTCGCGTGCCAGATCGGCGAAGCCGAATTCCGATTCCGGCGCGAACTCCCACGACAACTCGAGGTCGAGTTCGCCGGCCAACGCACGCGCGCGTTCCAGCAGCGCAGCCGGTTCGGGCGACTCGAAGCGCAACAGCACGTTGGCGCCCTTGACCTTGACGCGGCGCCCCGAATCGAGCTCGACCTGCATCGACGCATCGGCATGCGACATCACGCGGCCGGCCAAAAACTTGCCGGCGTCGTCGAACAGGGCGTAGCTCACCGCGCGATTGTCACATCGCCGGCACGCGCGGGCAGCGTGCGGCAGCGGTCAAACGGTGTGCGGAGGCAACCGCAGGAAGTCGAGCACGAACGGCAGGTGAAGATCGAAGTCCGATAGCGCGTGGTCGCTGCCGTCAATGAGGCGCAGATGCGAGCCGGCATAGCGCGCGCTCATCTCGCGCCAGTCGAGCAACTCGTCGCCTTTGGCGATCACGGCCGCGTAACGCGACGGGTCGGTGATGCGCGGCGGCGTCAGTGCACGCAACTCGCCAACGTACGCGTCCTTGAACTCGAAATGCTGCGCCGGGTCGTGGTAGGCGGTCTGTTCGCCGACGTGGCGCACCAGGTCGCGCGCCGGGTCGACGGCCGGGTTCAGCACCACCGCCGCACAGCCGAGCGCTTCGGCCGCCACCGTGGCGTAGAACCCGCCGAGCGAGCTGCCGAGCACCGCCATCGAGTGCACCGGCCAGGATCGCGTGCCGTCGCGAATCAAGTCCCAGGCTTCGCGTGGCGAGGGCGGCAACTGAGGGCACCACCAGGTGACCTGCGGCGCATGTTGCTGCAGCCAAGCCCCCAGCATGCGCGCCTTGAATGATTGCGGCGACGAGCGAAAGCCGTGCAGATACAGCAGGTGGGTTGGCGCTCGGGTCGGCGCGGGCATCGTCTAGCCGCGGGCCTGCAATGCGTCGAGCAGCTTGCCGTGGATGCCGCCGAAGCCGCCGTTGCTCATGACCAGCACATGGTCGCCCTTGCGCGCCGCGCGCACGATGTGGTCGACCAGCTTGGGCACGCTGTTGGCCACCACCGCCTGCTCGCCCATCGGCGCCAACGCTGCGGCGGCATCCCAGCCGTAGTCGCCCTGCAGGCAGAACGCCAGATCGGCCTCTTCCAGCGCCCAGGGCAGGTGCGAATTCATCGTGCCGAGCTTCATTGTGTTGGAGCGTGGTTCGAACACCGCCAGGATGCGCTGCGGCCGTGTACCCGGCGACGTGACCTCGAGATCGAT
>DATKJN010000321.1:0-7071 GCA_035543655.1 Burkholderiaceae bacterium
GGTTTCGGCCTCAGATGGCCGAACATCGCCATGTCCTCGATCGACAGCACCGCATCGAACAGGTGCTCGATGCGCAGCGCGCGCAACACGCGCAGCGCATACGCGCGCGGCGCATTGGTGAGCACGATCTTGCTGCCGGCCAGTCGCGCGATCGCGGCGAAATCGTGGTGCTGCCCGCTGACGCGTGCCTCCAACCCCGGCAGCCGGTGCGTGTCATGCAGGAAGTGCGCCGCCTTCACGCCGTGGTGGCGCACCAAGCCGAGCAACGTGGCGCCGTAGCGTCGCCAATACTGCCGGCGCAACGCATCGGCCGCGTCGCGTGTGAGCCCAAGTTCGCGCTGCACGAATTCGGTCATCGCCGTGTTGATGCCCGGCATCGAGGCCGCGCTCGCGTCGTGCAGCGTATCGTCGAGGTCGAATAGCCACACCGGTCGCAGAGCCGATGCCGACCTGCCCGTCAAGGTCTGCCACCCTGACTGGCGCGGGGACAACGAGGGTTTGCGCACGCCGATATAGTCGCCTGCAGTGCGGTTTGCCGGGGAGTCAGATGGAACTGGACGCCTATCTTGCCTACCACCAACGTCGCTTCGACTACATCTGTGGCCTGGCGCAGCGCCTCAAGCCGTCGCGTGCATCGCTGGTGCTCGACGTCGGACCCGGCCCGATGACGAAACAGTTGAACACCTACTATGACGTCGTCTGGAGTCTCGGATTCGAGCACACGGCCGTCTACAGCGCCGCCGAAGGCGGCCGGCGACACATCACCTTCGACCTCAATCGGGCAAACGACCCCGCGGCCTGGGTGCCGATGCCGAAGTTCGACCTCATCGTGTTCAGCGAGGTGATCGAGCACGTGCAGGTCAGGCATGAAGATGTGCTGACATTTCTTGGCCGCTCGTTGACCCCCGACGGCCTGATCCTGTGCACGACGCCCAACGTCGCCGCCTTCCACAAGCGGCTGCGCGGCGTGGCCGGCCTGACGCCGTGGCATCGTTGGGAAAGCGGGCACGTCACCGAGTTCAGCAAGGCCGACCTGGTCGAGATCGGCCGGCGCGCGGGGCTGCAGACCCGGTTCCATGCATTCGCAAACTACTTCGGGTTCGCCGGCTCGCCGCTGCGCCGCGACATCGTGAAGGTCATCGACAGCGTCACCGGGCTGGTGCCCACGCTGCGGCGCGGACAGGTGATCGTCTACGCGCACTGAGCGGGGCGGCATGGCAGCGACCGGCACGATGCCCATCACCGAGCCCACGCAGTGCTCCGGCATCGGCGATCAATGCGAGCGGATCATCGTGCCGTAGGCTTGGTCCGAGAGAATCTCCAACAACATCGCGTGCGGCACGCGGCCGTCGATGATGTGCACCGCGTTGACGCCGCCCTTGGCGGCATCGAGTGCACTGGCGATCTTGGGCAGCATGCCACCGGACAGCGTGCCATCGGCGAACAGCTCGTCGATCTCGCGCGCGGACAGGTCGGTGAGCAGCTTGCCGTTCTTGTCGAGCACGCCGGGCGTGTTGGTCAGCAGCATCAGCTTCTCGGCCTTCAGCACCTCGGCGAGCTTGCCGGCGACCACATCGGCATTGATGTTGTAGCTCTCGTTCTGTTCGCCGAAACCGATCGGGCTGATGACCGGGATGAACTGATCATCCTGCAACGCCCGCACCACGCTGGGGTCGATGGACACGATGTCACCAACCTGGCCGACATCGTGCTCCTTGCTCGGATCGTCCTTGTCCAGCAGCTTCAGCTTGCGCGCGCGCACCAGACCGCCGTCGCGACCGGTCAAACCCACCGCCTTGCCGCCGGCGTGGTTGATCAGGCCGACGATGTCTTGCTGCACTTCGCCCGCCAGAACCCACTCGACGACTTCCATCGTCTCCTCGTCGGTCACGCGCATGCCCTGGATGAACGTGCCCTTCTTGCCCAGGCGACCGAGCGCTTCCTCGATCTGCGGGCCGCCGCCGTGCACCACCACCGGATTCAGGCCAACCAGCTTCAGCAGCACCACGTCCTCGGCGAAATCCTGCTGCAGCGACGGGTCGGTCATCGCGTTGCCGCCGTACTTGATGACGATGGTCTTGCCGTGGAAGCGACGGATATAGGGCAGTGCCTGCGCCAGGATCTCGGCTTTCTCGCGCGGCGTGATGTGGGTGAGATCGGGGGCCGTGATCGGTGGCGTCGACATGGCGGCAGCGCGCGAGGTGGAACGACGCGCCGATTGTAGGCAGCAGTTCGATACGGCCCCTGCCTGTCTTTGTGTCACGCCGACCGCGACCGCCGTGAACCCCTGACGTTGCTGCGGCCCCACCTGCAGTGCACACTGGGCTCATGAGCCCGCCGCGCACGCACGATCTGCGCCCTTTCGTGCACGGCCACGCCTTCGGCGATGCCGCGGCGCCGCAGCGCGAACGCGCGCTGTGGTGGGTCACGGTCGTCACCCTGGTGGCGATGGTGATGGAGTTGATCGTGGGTTACTGGAGCGGGTCGCTCGCGCTGGTGGCAGACGGCTGGCACATGGGCACGCACGCGCTGGCGCTCGGTGGCGCGGCATTGGCCGCGCTGCTGGCCCGCCGCGTGCACAGCAACGCGCGCTTCGCGTTCGGCGGCTGGAAGATCGAGGTGCTCGCGGCGTACTCCAGCGGCCTGCTGTTGCTGGCGGTCAGCCTGTGGGTGGCCATCGACGCGGTGGCGGTGCTGATGTCGCCGCGCCCGATCGCCTACCCGCAGGCGATCGTGGTGGCGGTGATCGGCCTGGTCGTGAACGCCGTTTGCGCCTGGCTGCTCGAACGCGGCGCGCATGGCCATGGCGAGCACGCGCACGCCCAGGGCCACCACCATCACCAGCATGGTCACGACCACGGGGCGCACGACCACGCGCATGGCGCAGCGGCACCGCGGGCGGCGCACGATCACAACTACCGCGCCGCCACGCTGCACGTGCTGGCCGACGCGCTGACCTCTGTGCTGGCCATCGTCGCGCTCGCCGCCGGCTGGTTGTGGGGTTGGCGCTGGCTCGACCCGGTGGTGGCGCTGGCCGGGGGTGCGCTGATCGCGCACTGGGCGCTCGGCGTGCTGCGCGACTCCGCGCGCTCGCTGGTCGACGCCTCGAGCGACACCCGGCTGCGCGACAGCGTGCGGCGCGCGATCGAAACCGACGGCGACGCGCGCGTCGCCGATCTGCATGTGTGGCAGATCGGACCGCGGGCGTGGTCGGCAGTGGTCAGCGTGGTCGCGGACCGGCCCTTGGCCAGCACGGTGTACCGCGAACGCCTGCAGGTGATGGCCGAACTGCAGCACGTGACGATCGAGGTGCACCAGTGCCCCGGGTGCGTCGCGTCGCCGGCGTGACGGCGACTCGCAGCCGCGCGGCTACGATCGCCGGACTGGCCGGAACGAGGAGACCCGCATGAACACCGCCACCGCCTCCGTGAACCATCAGGTGCGCTTGGCATCGCGTCCGGTGGGTTTGCCCACCGACGCCAACTGGCAGCGCACCGAGGAGCCGGTCAACGACCCGGGCCCCGGCGGCGTGCTGGTGCAGGTGCTCGCGCTGTCGCTCGATCCCGCCATGCGTGGCTGGATGAACGAGGGCAAGAGCTACATCCGCCCGGTCGAGATCGGCGAGGTGATGCGTGCCGGCGGCATCGGCCGGGTGGTGGCGTCGCGTGCGCCGGGTTTCGCCATCGGCGACCTGGTGGCCGGCACGTTTGGCGTGCAGGAGTATTGGTCGGTGCCGGGCGAGCAGATGCCCAAGAGCGGCCTGCACAAGATCGACCCGCGGCTGGGACAACCGACACAGTGGCTCAACGTGCTCGGCATGCCGGGCATGACCGCGTACTTCGGCCTGCTCGAGGTCGGACAGCCGAAGGCTGGCGAGACCGTGGTGGTGTCTGGGGCTGCCGGCGCGGTCGGCCAGACCGTCGGTCAGCTTGCCAAGATCAAGGGTTGCCGCGTCGTCGGCATCGCCGGCGGGCAGGCCAAGTGCGAGTGGGTCGTTCGCGAGTTGGGATTCGACGCCTGCATCGACTACAAGGCCGCCGCGCCCGCCGGCGCCGAACGCTGGGACGCCGTGCGCGAGGGGCTGAAGCAGCACGCCCCGGGCGGCGTCGACGTGTACTTCGACAACGTCGGCGTGCCGATCCTCGATGCGGTGCTGGCGCGCATCAACCGCAAGGCGCGCATCGTGATCTGCGGCGCAATCGCGCAATACAACGCCACCGGCGGCATCGCCGGACCCAAGAACTACATGTCGCTGCTCGTCAACCGTGCGCGCATGGAAGGCATGGTGGTGTTCGACTACGCCGACCGCTACCCGCAGGCGATCGCCGAGCTCGCCGGCTACCTGAAAGACGGCCGCATGAAGAGCAAGGAAGACGTCGTGCGCGGCGGGGTGGCCGCATTTCCGTCGACGCTGCTGAAACTGTTCTCCGGCGAGAATTTCGGCAAGCTGGTGCTTCACCTCGCCGACTGAGCGCTGGGCCGCGGCCAGCGGCGTTTGCAGCAAAGCGCATGCCTGCGCGTCGCGCGGCTTGCGCGTCCCCCTGATTGGCGCAGTGGTATTGCGAATCCGCACACTGCATCGGTCCCGAGCCCGATGCAGGTGATTGATGGATTCGCCATTGTTGGAGCACGCCCAGTCGCAACTGCGCCGCCATGCGGCGGGCGCGGCGGTGCCGTGCAAGGTCTGCGACGCTGCCACCGCGCTGTTCGACGTGGTCGACTTCGGCAAGACCTGCGACCCGGCGCTCTATCCAGCGGGTCTGGCCGCGATACCGGTGTACTACCGGCGCTGCGATGCGTGCGGTTTCATCTTCACCGACTTCTTCGACTCACTGGCGCCGCAACAGTGGGCCGCGCTCCTCTACAACGACGAGTACTACCGCAGCGTCGACCCCGCCTACGCCGATGAACGCCCGGCCAGCAACGCACGCGGCGTCGACCACCTGCTGCGTCACGTCAAGCACAGCACCATTGGCCTCGACTACGGCGGTGGCTCGGGTCGCACGTGCGCACATCTGCGCGAGCTCGGCTACCGCTACGACACCGTCGACCCCTTCGGGGCCCGCTCGCTGACGCCGGAGTTCGCCGGACGCTACAACTTCTGCACCGCGTTCGAGGTGGCCGAACACACGCCGGACCCACGCGGCCTGCTGCGCGCGATCGTCGAGCTCGCAAGCAAAGAGCGGCTCGCGATCTTCGTCGGCACGCAGCTGCACGATGGCATCGTCACCGAGGCCACGCGCCTGTCTTGGTGGTACGCCGCGCCGCGCAACGGCCACATCTCGTTGTATTCGCGCCGCTCGATGCAAGTGTTGGCCGGGCAGTTCGGCCTCGACTACACGCCGTTCTCGGCCCGCACGCATCTGTTCACGCGCGGCTGGAGCCGTCGCGAAGCCTGGTGGTTCCTGATGCGCGGCAAGCTCACCGGCCGACTGGATCGGCTGGCGCGACGGCCGCCGCGCCGCGCGGCCGCAGCCGCGGCCTGAGCGCCAAGGTCAGCCGCCGACTCGCTCGGCGTCAATCCGCCTCGCCGGTTCCGGCTGAGGCGACTTCCGATTTCGGCACCCCAACAGCTCGCGGCGGCTTGGATGCATCGAACTCTGCCGCCGCCGTCAGAAGTGGATGCCGCGCATCATCTGCTGCAGGGCCACCGCCTCGGCCGACAGCTTGGGCCTCTCGCCGCCCTTGTCACCCTTGGCCGCCTCACTGTCGGGGAACATGCGGAAGCTGGTGTTCATCACGATCTGCGCAATGCGCGGCGCGAACGCGTGCAGCACCTGGCCGAAGGTGCCCAGCCGCGTGGCAATGCGCACCGGCTTGTAGACACAGGCCTGCGCGATCATGTCGGCCGCCTCTTCGGGCGCCAGCGTCGGCACGTTGTTGTAGATCTTGGTGGGCGCGATCATCGGCGTGCGCACCAACGGCATGTTGATCGTCGTGAAGGTGATGCCGCGATCGGAGAACTCGCTCGATGCGCAGCGGGTCCACGCGTCGAGCGCGGCCTTGCTCGCCACGTAGGCCGAGAAGCGCGGCGCGTTGGTGAGCACGCCGATCGAACTGATGTTGACCACGTGGCCCTTGTGCTTGCGCACCATGCCCGGCAGCACGCCCATCGTCACGCGCAGGCAGCCGAAGTAGTTGAGCTGCATGGTGCGCTCGTAGTCGTGGAAGCGGTCGTAGCTCGACTCGATGGCGCGACGGATCGAACGGCCGGCGTTGTTGATCAGGAAGTCGACGCCGCCGTGCTCGTCCTCGAGTGCCTTGACGAAGGCCGCGCAGCCTTCCGGATCGGCAATGTCGACGCTGTAGCTGAACACCGCGGGCTTGTCGGTGCCGCGCTGCTTGGCGTACGCCACGATCTCCTTCACCGCCTCTTCGAGCTTGGACTCGTCGCGTGCGCAGATGATCGTCACGGCACCAGCCTCGGCGAACTTGCAGGCTGCGGCCAGCCCGATGCCCGAGGAGCCGCCGGTCACCAGCACCACCTTGCCGCCGACCGTGCCCTTGAGGCTGCGGTCGATGAACAGATCGGGGTCGAGATGGCGCTCCCAGTAGTCCCACAGCACCCAGGCGTAGTCGTTGAGGCTCGGGCATTCGATGCCGGTGCCCTTCAACGCGGCGTCGGTCTCGCGGCGGTCGAATCGGGTGGGGTAGTTGACGAACTCGAGGATGTCGTCGGGCAACCCGAGGTCCTTCATCACCGCGTTGCGAATGCGCTTCACCGGTGCCAGCGCCATCAAGCCCTTCTTCACGCTCTTGGGGATGAAGCCCAGCAATGCGGCGTTGACGAACACGCTCATTTTGGGCGCGTGCGCGGCCTTGCTGAAGATGTCGAGCACATCGCCGACACGGTAGCCGATCGGGTCGACCAGGTGGTAGCACTTGCCGTCGATCGCCTTCTGATGCGATATGTGGTCGATCGCCGCGACGACGAAATCCACCGGCACGATGTTGATGCGCCCGCCCTCGAGGCCGATGGCCGGGAACCACGGCGGCAGGATCTGCCGCATGCGCTGGATCAACTTGAAGAAGTAGTACGGGCCGTCGATCTTGTCCATCTCGCCGGTGGCG
>DATKJN010000322.1:0-2755 GCA_035543655.1 Burkholderiaceae bacterium
GCCTCCGAGCTCGACCTGCGGCTCGCGCAGTCGGTGGTGTCGAGTGCGCGCGCGGCGCTCGCCCAGGTGCAGCGCGCGCGCGCGTTCGACGAGAACCTGCTGGTGCTGCTGGTCGGCGCACCGTTGCCGCCCGACCTGCCCGCTGGCGCCGCCTCGCTGGCCGCCATGCCGGCGTTTCCGACCTTGCCGGTGGGCTTGCCGGCCAGCGTGCTGCAGCGGCGCCCGGACATCCTGGCCAGCGAGCAGCAACTGATCGCGGCCAATTTCAACATCGGTGCCGCGCGCGCCGCGTACTTTCCGCAGGTGTCGATCACCGGCAGCGCGGGGCGCATCAGCAGCGACTTCGCGGGGCTGTTCAATGGCGGCAGCTGGGGCTGGAGCGTCGCCCCGCAGCTGCTGTTGACCTTGTTCGACTCGGGCCGCCGCGATGCCACCAACCGCCTGGCCGAAGCCGACCGCAACGCCGCGCTGGCGTCGTACGACCGGGCCGTGCAGACCGCGTTTCGCGAGGTGTCCGACGCACTCGCAGGCCGCGACACGCTGAGCGAAGAGGCGTTCCATCTGCAGGAGACCAGCAACGCCGAGTCCGCGCGTTTCCGGCTGGTCGATCTGCGCTATCGCAACGGCGTGGCCAGCAGCCTCGACCTGCTCGATGCGCAGCGCTCGTTGTTCGTCGTGCAGCAGCTGGCCCTGCAGTCGCGGCTGGCGCAGGCGCAGAACCAGGTGGTGCTGTACAGGGTGCTGGGCGGCGGCTGGAGCGAGACGTCGACATCGGCGAAGGCGCCGTGACCGCACCCACCGGCAGTGCAGCGCGGTTGCCCACTCTCGCGATGGGCTGACCCTCGGCCGCACCACGCGAGGATCTGCGCGATGCAGGGCGCTGCCGCGACGACTGAGCCGACGAGGCCGCGAGTGCGGCGCTGGCTTCTCAGAGGGCCGGCGGCGGCGACCTGGGCGCTGTGCAGCGCAACAGCGTGCGCGCTCGACGCTGTTGGCTATGCGCGCATCGGCACGGCGGACGCCGGCGATTCCGAGCGCACCTGCTACAACCTCGGCATCTCGGGCGGCCACTACCGGCTCGGCAACGAGTGCGACATCTACGGCGAGCTCGGCCTTGCGCACGCCGGCACCGTCGACGGCGCGCGCTACCGGGCCCTGATGATGGCCAATTACCAGCGGCCGGCCAGCGACGGCAGCAGTGCCCGCTTCGACCTCAATCAGTTCTACGTCGAGGGCAGTGGCCTCGTCGGCGCACCGGCCGCCGTCACCTTCTGGCTCGGCCGGCGCTTCTACGGCCGCGCCGATGTGCACATCCTGGACACCCACTTCGTGCGCATGGACGGCACCGGCTTGGGCCTGGACGGCATCGCCTGGGGCGGCGCCAAGCTGGGCATCGCTTACTTCGGGGTCGATGCCGCTTCCGGCGCGCCGCTCGGAACCCACACGGCGCAGCGGCCCGCGCGCCGCGTCAACATCGACGTCAGCGACATTGCGCTCAGTGGAAGCGGCCAGCTGCGCGCGACCACCGCGTTCACGCGCGGCGACGACGAGCCCGCCAGCGGAGAAAGCGGCACGCGCGGATTCGCGTTCAGCCTGCAGCACGACCAGCGGCTGGACAGCATCGGCGGCGCACACAGGGCCTGGCTGCAATACGCGCAGGGGTCCGCGGCGCTGGATGCCAACTTCGGCAACATGACGGCGCCGCCTGCCGTCGCACAGTGGCGGGTGGTGGAAAGCCTGACCTGGCAATCAGGTGCACTCGGTGGGCAAGCCGTGGCTTTGGTCGGGCGCCACGATGCCGATCCGCCACACGGCGTCGCCGCGCGTTATGCCGAGCTGTCGATCGGCGCTCGTGTCTCGTACGCCGTGTCGCAGCACATCAAGCTGGTGACCGAAGCAGGCCACATGCAGAAGCGGCCAGACGGTGCCGCCCCGCAACGCCTGACCAAGCTGACGTTCGCGCCCACGTGGTCCACGGGCCCGGGCTTCTCGGACCGCCCCGAAATCCGGCTGTACGTGACGATGGCGCGCTGGAACGAGGCCGCCAATGCCGGCGCGGGTGCCGGCGGCCTGACCGGGCTCGGCGACGGGGCTACACGTGGCACCAGTTGGGGCGCGCAGCTCGAAACCTGGTTCTGAGGCGTGACTCAAGACGGCGCGCCGACGGCTGCGTCGCGCGGATGAATGGCACGGCAGCGCCGCAAGAGCCCACGCACGCGCCTCGCCGCGCCGATCGATATAGTCGCATCCGGATCGGCCTGCAGCGGCGCGCTGCGGGCGCCACACACGAGGACACGACGATGGATCTGGGCATCAAGGGACGCTGGGCGCTGGTGTGCGCCGCCAGCAAGGGACTCGGCAAAGGCTGCGCGTTGGCGCTGGTGCGCGAAGGTGTGAATGTGGTCATCACCGCGCGCGGCGCCGAGGCGCTGCAGGCCACCGCGGCCGAGTTGCGCAAGCTGCCCGGCGCGGGGCAGGTGATCGCCGTGCCGGGCGACATCACCACGCCCGACAACCGCAAGGCCGCGCTCGCGGCCTGCCCGCAGGTCGACATCCTGATCAACAACGCCGGCGGTCCGCCGCCCGGCGACTTCCGCGACTGGAGCCGCGACGACTGGGTGAAGGCGATCGACGCCAACATGCTGACGCCGATCGAGCTGATCAAGGCCACGGTCGATGCGATGGCCGAGCGCGGCTTCGGCCGCATCGTCAACATCACCTCGGGCGCGGTGAAAGCGCCGATCGACGTGCTGGG
>DATKJN010000323.1:0-2330 GCA_035543655.1 Burkholderiaceae bacterium
GGCGGCTGGCCCCGAGCGTCCTCGACCATCACCTTGCCGGTCTCGATCTTGACGATGCGATACGACGCATTGCCGAGCTGGAACACGTCGCCGGCCAGGCTCTCGAACGCGAAGTCTTCGTTCAGCGTGCCGACGCGGTGCTCCTCGGGCAGCAGCACCACGTCGTAGTCGAACTGGTCGGGGATCACGCCGGCATTGGTCACCGCGGCCAGCCGCGCGCCACGGCGCGCGCGCAGCACGCGGTTGACCGCATCCAGATGCAGGTAGGCGCCGCGCCGCCCCCGCCGCGTGGCGTACCCATCGGCCAGCATCTGCACGACCTGCTCGAATTCGGCGAGCGTCAGCTCGCGGTACGGGTCGGCGCGGCGCAGCCGCTCGTACAACGCGTCGAGCGGCCACTCCTGGCACGCCACTTCGGCGATCACCTGCTGCGCCAAGGCATCCAGCGGCTTGTCGCGAACGTGGATGCGATCGAGCTCGGCGCGCCGCACCGCATCGAGCAGCGCGGTGCACTCCAGCAGGTCGTCGAGCGCAAGCGGGAACAAGCGTCCCTTGGGGATCGCACCGATCGCGTGGCCGGCGCGACCCACGCGCTGCAGGAAGGCGTTGACCGAGCGCGGCGAGCCGAGCTGGCACACCAGGTCGATGTCGCCGATGTCGATGCCGAGTTCGAGCGAACTGGTGGCGACCAGCGCCTTCAGCGCGCCGGACTTCAGGCGCTGCTCGGCATCGAGCCGGTGCTCACGCGCCAGGCTGCCGTGGTGCGCGGTCACGTGCGCCTCGCCGAGGCGCTCGGCCAGGTGGCGCGCCGCGCGTTCGGCGACACGCCGCTGGTTGACGAAGATCAGCGTGGTGCGATGCTGGGCGATCAGCTCGGCCAAGCGGTCGTACAGCTCGGCCCACACCTCGTTGGCCATCACCGCGGTGAGCGGCGAACGGGGCATCTCCAGCGCCAAGTCGCGCTCGCGCACGTGACCGGCGTCGATGATCGCCACCTCTTGCGGCCTGTCGCCGATCAGGAAGCGCGCCATCGCATCGAGCGGCTTCACGGTGGCTGACAGGCCGATGCGCACCGGGCTGCGCTCGCACAAGGCTTCGAGCCGCTCCAGCGTGAGCGCCAGGTGCGCGCCACGCTTGACGCCGGCCAGCGCGTGCAGCTCGTCGACGATCACGCTCTTCACCGACTTCAGCATCGCGCGGCCGGAAGCCGACGTGAGCAGGATGTACAGCGACTCCGGCGTCGTCACCAGGATGTGCGGCGGCTGGCGCCGCATGCGCTCGCGCTCGACCTGGGGCGTGTCGCCGGTGCGCACCGCGTCGCGGATGCCGACATCGGGCAACCCCAGGTCAAGCAGCCGCTCGCGGATGCCGGCCAGCGGCTCCTGCAGGTTCTTGCGGATGTCGTTCGACAGCGCCTTCAGCGGTGACACGTACAGCACGTGCACCTCGTCGCTCAAGCCGCGCTCCAGCCCCTCGATCACGAGATCGTTGATGGCGGACAAGAACGCGGCCAGCGTCTTGCCTGAACCGGTGGGCGCGGCGATCAGCGCGTGGCGGCGCTCGGACGTGACGGCCCAGGCGCGGGTCTGCACCTCGGTCGGCTGGCCGAAGCGATGTGCCAGCCAACCGGAAACGGCGGGGTGAAACGGCATCGGCGCATTGTCGCCGGCCGCTGCTGACACCGTGGTGTCAGTGGCCGCCTAGGGTGGCATGTCGTCGAGCGTGTCGAGGAAGTCGATCATCTCGAACTGCACCCGATAGCGCCGCCGCTTGGCGGCCTCGATGCGCTCGAAGACTTCCGGCGTGATCAGCGTGCCGTCTGGCGGCTGCAGGTCGCGCAGCTCGGCGTCGGCGGCGTCGAGCTCGTCGCTCAAGTCGCGCCACCGCGTTTCGTTGTCGGCCAGATCGCGGCGCGGCGGTTCGCGCTGCTGGGTCGGCGGGTCCATCGTGCCTCGAAGGGCAAAACGCGGTCCCGCCGGAGCGCCGGCAGATGCGCGCCAGCGGCCGGCATATGCCTTGCCGGATTGCGGCAGCAGGAGAGTTGTCATGTCGCGATCCACCGAAGGCGTCGTTGCCAAGCAGCGCAAGATCCAATCCGCGCAGGACGCGCGCGATGCGCGATCACCGGCGTCGAACAAGTCCGACAAGGAAGCGGCGCAGACCGGGCAGCGCCACTATCCGGCGCAACCCCCGGCGCAGCACCTGAGAAAGCCGGGCCTCGAAGCCGATTTGCAGCAAAAGCCGCAGTTCGAGGCGCCCGACTACCGCGGCAGCGGCAAGCTGCAAGGCATGGCCACGCTGATCACCGGCGGCGACTCGGGCATCGGGCG
>DATKJN010000324.1:0-8222 GCA_035543655.1 Burkholderiaceae bacterium
CGACCCTTTGCCGTGCACGACCTCGTCATGCGACAGCGGCAGCACGAAGTTCTCGTTGAAGGCATAGACCAGCGAGAAAGTCAGGCGGTCGTGGTGGTACTTGCGATAGACGGGATCCTCGCGCACGTAGTTCAGCGTGTCGTGCATCCAGCCCATGTTCCACTTCATGCCGAACCCGAGGCCACCCAGCCACGTGGGGCGCGAGACCATCGGCCACGCCGTCGACTCCTCGGCGATCATCTGCACGTCGGGGAACTCCTGGTAGATCAGCTCGTTGAGCTTGCGCAGGAAATCGATCGCCTCCAGGTTCTCGCGGCCGCCGTGCCGGTTGGGCACCCATTCGCCTTCTTTGCGTGCGTAGTCCAGGTACAGCATCGACGCCACCGCGTCGACGCGCAGGCCGTCGAAGTGGTAGCGCTGCAGCCAGTGGCGCGCGCTCGACAACAGGAAGGCACGCACCTCGTTGCGCCCATAGTTGAAGATCAGCGAGTTCCACTCCGGATGGAAACCCTGGCGCACGTCTTCGTGCTCGAACAGTGCGGTGCCGTCGAAGCGCGCCAGCCCGTGCGCGTCGTTCGGAAAGTGCGATGGCACCCAGTCGAGGATCACGCCGATGCCGTCCTGGTGCAGGGTGTCGACCAGCACCATCAGCTCCTGCGGCGAGCCATACCTTGCCGTCGGCGCCATATAGCCGGTGCACTGGTAGCCCCACGAGCCGTAGAACGGGTGCTCGCTGATCGGCATCAGCTCGACATGGGTGAAGCCGGTGTCCAGCACATAGGCCGCCAGCTCGTCGGCCGCCTCGCGATAGGAAAGAAAGCGCCCGTCGCGCCGCCGCCACGAACCGAGGTGCACTTCGTAGATGGACATCGGCGCCGCGAGCGCGTTGCGTTCGCGCCGTTGCGCCATCCAGTCGGCGTCGTGCCATTCATGGTCGAGCCGCCAGGCACGCGACGCGGTCAGCGGCGGCAGCTCGGCAAAAAACGCGAACGGGTCGGCCTTGTCGAACTGCGCACCGTCGTGTGCGGTGATGCGGTACTTGTAGCAGGCGCCCTGCGTCACGCCGTCGACGAAACGCTCCCACACCCCGGACGAATCGCCACGCGGGCGCAGCGGGTGGGCAGCCGCATTCCAATCATTGAAGTCGCCGACCACCGCCACCGCCGACGCGTTGGGTGCCCACACCGCGAAGTGCGCGCCGCGCTCGGTCAGCTGACAGCCGAACTTGTCGCCCAGTGCAGCGTGCGTGCCTTCGCGGAACAGATAGATGTCGTGTTCGGTGAGCGGGCTGGTGTTTGCGCCAGCAGGCACGCCAGTGCGGGTCTTCGCGGTCGATGGCGGCTTGCGTGTTGCGGGCATCCGATGGTCCTTTCGGGCCGGGCGCATCGATCATGTCAGAGTGCGCAGCCGTGGCGTCAAGTGCACACGCGGCAGGCACGCCGACGTTGGGGTCATCGCGCCGCGACCGGGTCGCGGCACACGGCGTGCCCACCCTGGCACACTGCGCCGCCATGCCGAAGCCCCGCCTGCCGCGCGACGATGCCGATGACGCGACCGATGCGCTCGTTGCCGAGGGCGACCGGCGGTCGCTGCAACTGCTGCAAGCCAACCTGGTGCCGCAGGGCATTCTCGCGGCGCGGCCGGGCGAGGCCGCCGATGCGCGCCGCTACACGCGCATCTTCGGCCGCGACGCGGGCATCTGCGCATTGGCGATGATCGGCAGCGGCGTGATGGCGCTCGAGCAAGGTGCGGTGGCCAGCCTCGACGCGCTGGCCGCGCTGCAGGCGCCCAACGGCCAGATCCCGAAATACGTCGATCCGCTGGGACAGGATGCCGACTTCTGGTACCTCGGCTGCATCGATGCCACGCTGTGGTGGTTGATTGCCGCGCACCGTGCGCGCGCCTTGAGCCCGCTGCCGCGCATGCGCTCGCGCTGGCGCGTCCACATCGAACGCGCGATCCAGTGGCTGCAGGCGCAGGAGCACCAGCGCTTTCATCTGCTGCAGCAGAACGAGGCCAGCGACTGGGCCGACATCATGCCGCGCTCGGGCTTCGTGCTGTACACCAACGCGCTGTGGTACCACGTGAAAACGCTGTTCGGCCTGGCGCACCGCGAAGACACGCACCATCACTTCAACCACCTGTTCCATCCATTCAGCCGCGACATGCCCGAGTACCGCCGCGCGCGCCTGCTGCGCCACTACGCGGTGCGCGGCCAGAGCGACCCGGGGCTGTACCTGAGCTTCGTCAACCTGTCGTTCGTCGGCGACGAGGGTGACGTGTTCGGCAACCTGCTGGCCATCCTGTGCGGCCTGACGGGCAACACGCGGGCGCAGCAGATCGTCAAGACGCTGCGCGCCGCACGGGCTTCGGATCCGTATCCGGTGCGTGTCACGTTGCGGCCGATCACCCGCAGCGACGCGTTGTGGCGCGGCTACATGGAGCGCCACCAGCAGAACCATCCGCACCAGTACCACAACGGCGGCATCTGGCCTTTCGTCGGTGGTTTCTGGGTCGCGGCGCTCGCGCAACTGCGGCGCATGGAGCTCGCGCGCACCGAGCTGGCCCAACTGGCGCGTATCAACCGCCTCGGCGACTGGCGCTTCACCGAATGGTTCCACGGCAACACGCTCGCGCCGATGGGCATGGCCGGACAGAGCTGGAATGCCGCCACCTACCTGCTCGCGCGGCGCGCGGTCGAAGGCGGCACCGCGGTGTTCTGAGCCTCAATGCGGCTGCCGATCCGAGCATGCAGCCCGACGCGCCGCACGCTCAGTCGCGGTAGCCCGGATCGATGCGCTCGACCAGGCGCACCATCGCATCGAACACATCGCGCCCGCCGCCGTGCTCGGGGTGGAACTGCAGCGCGTCGACGCTCGACTTTCGTTGGATCGCATCGGAAATCGGAATCGTAGGACCGAGCGCTGCGCCCGCCACTTGCACGTCGCAGGCGCGCTGCAACGTCCACAGGGTGACGAAGGCCTGTTCGATCGTGCGGCCCCAGCTCAGCAAACCGTGGTTGCGCAGGATCACGGCCGGCCGGTTGCCGATCGAGCGCAGCAGCCGCGGGCCCTCTTCGGCGTGCACGGTGATGCCTTCGAAGTCGTGATACGCCACGCGGTCGTGCAACTGCGCCGAGTAAAAATTGTCCATCGACAGACCGGCCTGCGCGCCCGCCACCGCGCAGCCCGCGGTGGTGTGCGTGTGCATCACGCAGTGCGCGTCGGCAATGCCGCGATGGATCGCCGAATGCACGGTGAAGCCAGCGGGGTTCACCGGCCAGCGCGATTCGCCGATCACCTGGCCGTCGACGTCGATCTTGACCAGGTTCGACGCCGTCACTTCGCTGTAGTGCAGGCCGAACGGGTTGATCAGGAAGTGGCCCTCGGTGCCAGGCAAGCGCACCGTGATGTGGTTGTAGATCATCTCGACCCAGCCCAGCATCGCAAACACGCGATAGCACGCGGCCAGGCGCAGGCGCAGTTCGCGTTCGGTCTGTGTCATGAATCACCCCTCGAGCAACGACAGCCCGGGCATCTTAGCCAGCGGCGCAGCGATTCGCGCCGAATGTGTGAAATCCCTGGCGGGCTGCTCGTGCAACCGCTGCCTACACTGCCGGCCGACCGCGTCGATCGCATCGCCATCCACCACCGAGGAGATCCATTTGTTCCGCCGCCAACTGTTCGCCGCCGCGCTCGTCTGCGCCGTTGCCATCGCTCCGGTGCATGCGCAGACCACCGAGGTCAGCGGCGTCAAGTTCAACAACAAGGTCACGGTCGCCGCCACCGCGCTGCAGCTCAACGGCGCCGGCACCCGCTACAAGGCCATCTTCAAGGTCTACAGCGCCGCGCTGTATCTGCCCAACAAGGCGGCCACGCCCGAGGCGGTGCTCGCCACCCCCGGCCCCAAGCGCATGCACGTGGTGATGCTGCGCGAGATCGACGCCAACGAGCTCGGCAAGCTGTTCACGCGCGGCATGCAGGACAACTCGTCGCGCGAGGAGTTCGGCAAGTCGATCGCCGGCACGCTGCGCCTGAGCGAAATGTTCGCGGCCAAGAAGCGGCTCGTTGCCGGCGAGCAGTTCACGGTCGATTTCGTACCGGGCACCGGCACCATCATCGCGGTCAACGGTCAGGTGCAGGGTGAGCCGGTCAAGGAGCCCGAGTTCTTCAGTGCCTTGATGCGCATCTGGCTCGGCCGCTCGCCGGCCGACAGCCTGCTCAAGAACGCGTTGCTCGGCCAGTCAGCGGAACGGGCGCCACACGAAAGCTGACCGCCACCGGCGTCAGCCCTGCAGTTGGCTCCGCATCGCGGCGATCACCGCGCCGTAGTCGCGCTGGCCGAAGATCGCACTGCCGGCCACGAAGGTGTCGGCGCCCGCGCTGGCCACGCGGCGGATGTTGTCGACCTTGATGCCACCGTCGACTTCCAACCGGATGTCGCGGCCGCTGCCGTCGATGACCTTGCGCAGGCGTTCGATCTTGCGCAGCGCGGCGTCGATGAAGCTCTGTCCACCGAACCCCGGGTTCACGCTCATCACCAGCACCAGATCGACCTTGTCGATCACCCACTCCAGCAGATCGATCGACGCCGCCGGGTTGAACACCAGGCCGGCTTTGCAGCCGGCGTCGCGAATCACCTGCAGCGTGCGATCGACGTGCGTGCTGGCGTCGGGATGGAAGCTGATCCAGTCGGCGCCGGCCTTGGCAAAGGCCTGCGCCAGCGCATCGACCGGCTGCACCATCAAGTGCACGTCGATCGGCACCCGCGAGCCATCGGCCTGCAGCGCGTGCTTGCGAAGCGCCTCGCACACCATCGGCCCGAAGGTCAGGTTGGGCACGTAGTGGTTGTCCATCACGTCGAAGTGGATCCAGTCGGCGCCGGCGGCAACCACGCTGCGCACCTCGTCGCCCAGGCGCGCGAAGTCGGCCGAGAGGATGCTGGGCGCAATGCGGTGGGTGCGGGTCATGGCGTCGCTCGCGAGGTGCTGTCACATTGTCGCAGCCCGGCAGCGCCCGCCGCTGCTGCCTAGAATGCAGGGAATGGACTCGCCGCCACGCTCGCTCCGCTTGCAGCCCCCTGAGGGGGCGCCTCAACGGCTGCGCGCGGTTGGGCGCTGCTGACATGGCCAAGCCCGAATTCACCTGCAAAGTGGCGGTGCGCGCATTGCCCGAGCAGTCCGATGCGGCCAAGGACCAGCACGCCTACGCCTACACGGTGACCATCACCAACACCGGCGACACGGCGGCTCAGCTGGTGGCGCGGCTGTGGTGGATCAGCGACCACCACGACCAGGTCCAGGAGGTGCGCGGCCTGGGCGTGATCGGGCATCAGCCGCTGCTGAACCCGGGCGAGACCTTCGAATACTCCAGCTGGGCACAGATCGCCACGCCGATGGGCTCGATGCGCGGGCGCTACATCTGCATCACGCACGACGCGCACTGGTTCGAAGCCGAGATTCCCGAGTTCGCGCTGGCCGACCCGGCCGCCCTGCATTGACCCGCGTCAACGACCCGAGTCCGGACCATTGCCATCGCGCCGCCGCTCGCCACGCCGGCGGCCGGAGAACATGGTCCACCACACGATGAACAGCAGCAGCGCGAGCGCGGCGAGCATCTCCAGAATGACGACCCACATGGTGCGTGCGCTGCGTGAGCGGTGGATCGCCCGATCGCGCCACCTGTTGGCAGGGATTCTAGGCATCGCTGCGGGATGCGCCCTGCCCGCGCCGCCCGTGCTTGCTCCGCAAGACACACCGGCCGCGATCACGCCGGTGGCGGCGACGGCGCGCGCGCCCACGACACTCATGCGTGCACGTTCGCGCTGGGTGCCGGCAGCCTGGGGCGAGTTGCCGGGCTGGAGCGACGACCGCACGCGCGAGCTGTGGCCCGCGTTGCTCGCCGGCTGCGCCAAACCGGTCGATGGCTGGGCCGGCGTGTGCAAGCTCGCCCGCGCGCTGCAGCCAGCCGACGACACGCAGGCGCGCGACTTCCTGCAGCGCACGCTGCAACCGTACCGCGTCGAAGCGCTGGACGGCGACGCCACCGGCTTGGCCACCGGCTACTTCGAGCCCTATCTCAACGCGAGCCGCATGCCGCGCAGCACGATGCAGGTGGCGCTGTGGCGTCCGCCGGCCGATCTCGCCACCCGCAGGCCGTGGTGGACGCGTCAGCAACTCGACACGCTGCCGGCGGCACGGGCCAGCGTGCGCGGCCACGAGATTGCCTATGTGGCCGATCCGCTCGATGCACTGCTGGTGCAGGTGCAGGGCTCCGGGCGCGTGCGCATCACCGAGCCCGACGGCCGCGAACGGCTGCTGCGCCTGGCTTACGCCGGCCACAACGACCATGCCTACAAGTCGGTCGGCCGCTGGCTGGTCGAGCAGGGCGAACTGCGCGTCGACGAGGCGTCATGGCAAACGATCCGCGACTGGGCGCGCCGGTATCCCGAGCGGCTCAACGAGATGTTGTGGAGCAACCCGCGCGTGGTGTTTTTTCGTGAAGAGCCGCTGCCCGACGAAGCCGTCGGGCCGCGCGGCGCACAAGGCGTGCCGTTGACGCCGGGCCGCTCGGTGGCGGTGGATCCGCTGTCGGTGCCCTATGGCAGCGTGTTGTGGCTCGACACCACCGAGCCGCTCACGTCGCAGCCGATGCGCCGCGTGGTGATGGCGCAGGACACCGGCAGCGCCATCAGCGGCGCGGTGCGCATCGATTACTTCTGGGGCTGGGGTGGGCAAGCCGAGGTGCAAGCCGGCCGCATGAAGCAGCCCGTGCGGGTCTGGGCCCTGTGGCCGCGGCCCTGAGCCGCGCCTCAAGCGGTTTCGAGCAGCGCGACTTCGACGCGGTTGCGCCCGGCCTGCTTGGCGCGGTACAGCGCGCGGTCGGCGCGGTCGATGGCAGCGTCTTGTGCTTCGCCCTCCAGCACTTCGGCCACGCCGGCTGAGAAACTGACCTTGAGTTGCGGCGCGATGGCGTCGAAGCCGCCTGCGGCGATTGCCGCGCGCAGTCGATCGAGCACGACGCGCGCATCTTCGGCGCGCGTGCCGGGCATCAGCAGCAGAAACTCCTCGCCGCCCCAGCGCGCCAGCGCATCGGCCGCACGCAGCTGGTCCTTGATCACCGAGGCAAAGCGGCGCAGCACCTCGTCGCCGGTGCCGTGGCCGAGCTCGTCGTTGATGCGCTTGAAGAAGTCGATATCGAGCAAGGCCACCGCCAGCGGACCCTGGCCGCGCTCGATGCGCGGGTGCTCGCGAGCCAGCAGTTCCACCATCGCGCGGCGATTCAGCAGGCCGGTGAGCGCATCGCGGGTCGCCAGTTCGCGGTTCAGTGCCAACGCGTCGCCGAGTTCCTTCTTTTGCGCCGCCAGGCGTGCGCGCAGCTGGCCGATGCGCCCCACCACCACGGCCGAGCCGCCGAGGACGAGCGCCGCGAACAGCGCGTGCACGGCCTCCACCGCCGGGTCATAACGTTGCGGCAGCGTGATGGCGCGCCACACCATCACGCTGGCCAGCGCCGCGAATGCCAGTGCCGCGAGCCGCGGCGCCATGCGCGGCGGCAAGCCGAACATGCCGAACAGCAGCGTCACGACCATGATCGCGATCACCGCGCCGCGCGCGGGACCGGTGATCGCATACGACCAGGTGATCGAGCACATCGCGAACAGGATCTGCGGCAGCGTGAGGAAGGGGTCGTTCGACAGCCGCGCCGACAGGCCGCTGCGCGCCAGCAGAAAGAAGCCGAACGCGCCGCCCAGGTTGAACACGGTGAGCGCGTTGGACTCGGCGAGGTCGATCAGCCCGAGCATCACCTCGCCGTGCTGCACGAGCGCGAACAGCAGGTACAGCACCAGCGGGATCAACGCCATCGAGGTGCGCACACGCAGCGGCCCGGCCGGGCCCAGCAAGGCCTCGGCGGCACGTGCACGCAATGATCTTTCGACCCCCATCCGTGTCGTATCGACGCACTGCGGGCCGTCTTGAGCCGCCCCGTGCTTTCCTGCGTGCATTGTGCGCCGCCGGTGCCTACTGCCGCAGGTGTTCCAGCGGCAGCGCCGCGGCGGACTTGATCTCGCCCAAGGAAAAACTGGTGTGGATGTCCTTGACGTTGGGCAGTTTGAACAGCACGTCGCGCGCCCAGCGCGAATACGCATCGAGGTCGGTCACCACCACTTGCAGCTCGAACGTGCCGGCGCCGCTGATGTAGTGGCAGGCCATCACCTGAGGC
>DATKJN010000325.1:0-6828 GCA_035543655.1 Burkholderiaceae bacterium
AGGACAAGGTCGACGTGATCGCCGACGTACCCACGTCATCGGTCGGCCTCGCGGTCAACCAGATCACCAAGGAAAAGGGCAAGGTGTTCCTCGCCTCCGGCCCGGCGACCTCCGACCTCACCGGCAAGGCATGCTCGCCCAACACCGTGCACTGGGCCTACGACACGTGGATGCTGGCCAACGGCACTGGCTCGGCGCTGGTCAAGACCGGGGGTGACAGCTGGTTCTTCGTGACCGCCGACTACGCCTTCGGCCATGCGCTCGAGCGCGACACGTCGGCCGCGGTCACCAAGGCCGGCGGCAAGGTGATGGGCGCGGTGCGCCATCCCTTCCCAGGCAGCGACTTCTCGTCGTTCCTGCTGCAGGCGCAGACCTCCAAGGCCAAGGTGATCGGCCTGGCCAATGCCGGCGGCGACACCATCAACTCGATCAAGCAGGCGGCCGAATTCGGCATCGTCAAGGGCGGACAGAGCCTCGCCGGGCTGCTGATGTTCATCACCGACGTGCACGCCCTGGGCCTCAACACGGCACAGGGCCTGGTGTTCACGGAGTCGTTCTACTGGGACCTGAACGACCAGACGCGGGCGTGGACCAAGCGTTTCACGGCGCAGTCGCCGCGAGGCAACTACCCCACGATGGTGCAAGCCGGGGTGTATGCGTCGGTGCTGCACTACCTGAAGGCAGTCGAGGCGATCAAGAGCGACGACGGTGCCAAGGTGGTCGAGCAGATGAAGAAGATGCCGACCGACGACGCGCTGTTCGGCAAAGGCACCATCCGCCCCGATGGCCGCAAGCTGCATCCGGCCTATCTGTTCGAGGTGAAGAAGCCTGCGGAGTCGAAAGGTCCGTGGGACTACTACAAGCTGCGCGCCACCATCCCCGCCGACCAGGCGTTCCGACCCTTGAAGGATGGGGAATGTCCTCTCGTGAAGTGACGTCGTGACAAACGGTGTTGAGAGGACCGCGCAGCGGTCCGGGCCACCCTCTGCTTGGCCCCGCTTGGCGGGGGGCATGGGGCGCCCACGGAACAACGAGATCACGAAGTGACCGAGATCTTCGGCATCCCCACCCAGGCGCTGTTCGGCCAGCTGTTGATCGGGCTGATCAACGGCTCGTTCTATGCGCTGCTGTCGCTGGGGCTCGCGGTCATCTTCGGCCTGCTCAACATCATCAACTTCACGCATGGCGCGCAGTACATGCTGGGCGCCTTCGTCGCCTACCTGCTGCTCAACAAACTTGGCATCGGCTACTGGTGGGCGCTGCTGATCACGCCGCTGGTGGTCGGCGCCAGCGGCATCGTGATCGAGCGCTTGATGCTGTCGCGGCTGTACAAGCTCGATCACCTCTATGGCCTGCTGTTGACCTTCGGCCTGGCGCTGATCATTCAGGGGCTGTTCCGCAACGAGTACGGCTCGTCGGGGCAGCCGTACTCGATCCCGCCGCAACTGGTCGGCGGGCAGAACCTGGGCTTCATGTTCCTGCCCAACTACCGCGCGTGGATCATCGTCGCGTCGCTGCTGGTGTGCCTGGGCACCTGGTTCGTCATCGAGCGCACCCGACTCGGCGCCTACCTGCGCGCCGCCACCGAGAATCCGACGCTGGTGCAGGCCTTCGGCATCAACGTGCCGCTGATGATCACGCTGACCTACGGCTTCGGCGTCGCGCTGGCTGCGCTGGCCGGCGTGATGGCCGCACCGGTCTACCAGGTGAGCCCGCAGATGGGTGCCGACCTGATCATCGTCGTGTTCGCGGTGGTCGTGATCGGTGGCATGGGATCGATCCTGGGCGCCATCGTGACCGGCTTCGGCCTCGGCCTCATCGAGGGGCTGACCAAGGTGTTCTATCCCGAGGCCTCGGCCACCGTGATCTTCATCATCATGGCCATCGTCCTGCTGCTGCGACCGGCGGGCCTGTTCGGCACGCAGAAGTGAAACTGCAATGAGCAGCGTCCCCAGCCCCACCGCACTCGCGCCTGTGGTCACGCCCGACGAGCAGCGCACGCATCGCATCGCGTTCATCGCGATGGCGCTGCTGCTGGCGCTGGCGCCGACCGTGGTCTATCCGATCTTCATGATGAAGGTGATGTGCTTCGCACTGTTCGCGTGCGCCTTCAACCTGCTGATTGGCTTCGGCGGGCTGCTGTCGTTCGGCCACGCGATGTTTCTCGGCTCGGCCGGATACGCGTCGGCGCACGCGGCCAAGATCTGGGGTTTCACGCCGGAACTGGCGATCCTGTTCGGTACCGGCTGCGCGGCTCTGCTCGGCTGGCTCGCAGGGATGCTCGCCATCCGCCGCCAGGGCATTTACTTCGCGATGATCACGTTGGCGCTGGCGCAGATGGTGTTCTTCTTCTGCCTGCAGGCCAAGTTCACCGGCGGCGAAGACGGCATCCAGGCGGTGCCTCGCGGCCGCCTGTTCGGCCTGATCGACCTCTCGCAGCCGCTGGCGATGTACGCCCTCGTGCTGCTGATCTTCCTCGGCGGCTTCCTGCTGATCTACCGCACGATCCACTCGCCGTTCGGTCAGGTGCTGAAGGCGATCCGCGAGAACGAGGCGCGCGCCACCTCGCTCGGCTACGACACCGACCGCTACAAGCTGCTGGCCTTCGTTTTGTCGGCCACGCTGGCCGGGCTGGCGGGCGCGACCAAGTCGCTGGTGTTCCAGCTCGCGTCGCTGACCGACGTGCACTGGAGCATGTCGGGCGAAGTGGTGCTGATGACCTTGCTCGGCGGCATGGGCACCGTGTTCGGCCCCGTGGTCGGCGCCGCGGTGATCATCACGATGCAGAACTACTTGGCGCAGCTCGGTGCCTGGGTGACGGTCGTGCAAGGCGTGATCTTCGTGATCTGCGTGCTGGCCTTCCGCCGCGGCATCGTCGGCGAGCTCGGCGCCTGGCTCAAGAAGTCGCTGTAGCGTCAGGAGTCGATCGCCGAGGTGCTCTTGGCGCGTTCGCGCAGCGCGAACTTCTGGATCTTTCCGGTCGAGGTCTTGGGGATTTCCTCGAAGCGGATTTCCTTGGGCACCTTGTAGCCGGCGAGCAGCGACTTGCAATGCGCGATCAGTTGCGCCGCATCGACGCTGCTGCCCTGCTTCAGCTCCACATAGGCCAGCGGCGTCTCGCCCCACTTGGGGTCGGGCTTGGCCACCACCGCGCACGCCAGCACGGACGGGTGCCGGTACAGCGCGTCCTCGACCTCGATCGAGCTGATGTTCTCGCCGCCCGAGATGATCACGTCTTTGCTGCGGTCCTTGATCTTCACGTAGCGGTCGGGCTCGGTCACGCCGAGATCGCCGCTGTGGAACCAGCCGCCGGCAAACGCCTGGTCGGTCGCATCGGGATTCTTCAGGTAGCCCTTCATCACGATGTTGCCGCGAAACATGATCTCGCCCATGGTCTGCCCGTCGGCCGGCACCTCGTTCATCGTTTCCGCATCGAGCACGGCCATGCCTTCTTGCAACACGTAGCGCACACCCTGCCGGCCGTTGAGGCGCGTCTGCTCCGACAGGGTTTGCCCTGACCAATCGGGCCGCTTCACGGCCACCGCAGCCGGCCCGTAGGTCTCGGTCAGACCGTACACGTGCGTGATGTCGAAGCCGATCTTGGCCATGCCTTCGATCATGGCCGCTGGCGGTGCGGCGCCGGCCACCATGCCGCGCACTTTTTGCCCGATGCCTTCGCGCCACTCCGGCGGCGCGTTGACGATCAGGTTGTGCACGATCGGCGCGGCGCAGTAGTGATCGACGCCGTGCTCGCGCATCGCGTCGAGGATGGCCTTGGCCTCGACGCGGCGCAGGCACACGTGCGTGCCGCCGAGCATCGCCACGGTCCAGGGAAAACACCAACCGTTGCAGTGGAACATGGGCAAGGTCCACAGGTACTTCGGGAAGTGCGGCATGGTCCAAGTGAGCGCGTTGCACGCGGCGTTGAGGTACGCGCCGCGGTGATGCGTGACCACGCCCTTGGGATCGCCGGTGGTGCCGCTGGTGTAGCTGACCGCGATCGCGTCCCATTCGTCGGCCGGCCCGTCCAGCCGCGCCACCGGATCGTGCTGCGCGAGCAGCGCTTCGTACTCGTGCGTGCCCACGCGCTCGCCCGGGCCGCCGTACTCGCTGTCGGCCACGTCGATCACGATCGGCGAGCGGCCGTGCTCGTCGCGCAGGATGCGCAACGCCCTGCTGATCACCGGCGAGAACTCGGTGTCGGTGATCAGCACCCACGCCTCGCAGTGGTTCATCTGCCATGCCAACAGCGAGGCGTCGAGCCGCGTGTTCAAGGTGTTGAGCACGGCATTCAGCGCCGGCACCGCGTAGTGCGCCTCCACCATCTCCGGCGTGTTGGCCAGCATCGCGCTCACCGTGACCCCCGGGCCAACCCCAAGCGCGCGCAGCGCGGCCGCCAGGCGTGCCGAGCGCTCCCGCGTCTGGGCCCAGGTGTAGCGGCGCGCACCGTGCACCACCGCGGTCGCGTCGGCGAACACTTCGCCGCTGCGATCAACGAAGCTCACCGGGCTGAGCGGTGCATGGTTGGCGGCGCGCGGCGCCAAGCCTTGTTCGTAGATGGTCATGCGGTCTCCTCGAATCACGCCGCTTGCTGCGCGGGCCGACGCTCGATGCTGCAGTGCGTCCTGTCACTCAGCGGACAGTGCAAGCGCGCATTGCCAGATCAGAGGCGGCCACCTATAACCCGACCGGCTGCGCGGCGCAGGCCACACCCCGCGTGTCCACAAGCACAACATGGCAGAACCCGTCAGCGCAACCACTCCATCGTCCGGCAGCAGCGCCCTGCTCAGCGTGCGCGGCGTGTCGGTTCGCTTTGGCGGCATCGTGGCGCTCGACAACGTGAGTTTCGATGTCGACCGCGGCGACATCTGCGGCCTGATCGGCCCCAACGGCGCGGGCAAGACCACGCTGTTCAACTGCATGAGCCGGCTGTATCAATACCAGGCCGGCGACATCCTGCTCGAGGGCCAGAGTCTCACCCAGGTGCCGATCCATCGCATCGCCGACATCGGCCTGGGCCGCACGTTCCAGAACCTCGCCATGTTTCGCACGCTCACCGTCACCGACAACGTGATGGTCGGCGCGCATTCGCGCTCGAGCGCAGGTTTCGTGTCGAGCGCGTTGCGGCTGCCGAAAGTGGGCGTCGAGGAAAAGCGTCTGCGCGAACGCGCGCACGAGATCATGGACTACCTCGGCCTGCTGCCGGTTGCGAACCGGCCCGCAGGCGATCTGCCGTTCGCGACGCAGAAGCGCGTCGAACTGGGGCGCGCACTGGCCGCCGACCCGAAGCTGCTGATGCTCGACGAGCCGGCCGCGGGCCTGAATCACGAAGAGCTCGAGGCGCTCGACGACGTGATCCGCGACATCCGCGATCGCTGGAAGATCACGGTGCTTCTGGTCGAGCACCACATGAGCCTGGTGATGAGCCTGTCGGACCACATCGTGGTGTTGAACTTCGGCCGCAAGATCGCCGAGGGCACGCCGAGCGAGATCCAGAACCACCCCGACGTGATCGAGGCCTATTTGGGAGCCGGAGCGAGCGAGGGCACCGCTCATGCCTAGCCTGCTCGAAGTCAAGGCACTGAAGGCCGCCTACGGCCCGACCGAGGTGCTGCACGGCATCGACTTCGGTCTGGAGCCCGGTCGCATCACGGCCATCCTCGGTGCCAACGGTGCCGGCAAGACCACCACGCTGCGCGCGATCTGCCAGATGGTGCGCACCAGCGGCAGCGCCGTGTTCGAGGGCCAGCAGCTCGTGGGCCGCGCCACCGAAGAGGTGGTGCGCATGGGCGTGGCGCACGTGCCCGACGGCCGCGGCACCTTCACCGCGCTGTCGGTGGAAGAGAACCTGCGCCTGGGCGCTCATGTGCGGCGCGACAAGGACCGCGTGCCCGCCGACATCGAAAAGATGTACACGCGCTTTCCGCGGCTCGGCGAGCGCAGGCACCAGCAGGCCGGCACGCTGTCGGGCGGCGAGCAGCAGATGCTGGCGATCAGCCGCGCGCTGATGCTGCGACCCAAGCTGCTGCTGCTCGACGAGCCGTCGTTCGGCCTGGCGCCGAAGATCGTGGCCGAGATCTTTCGCATCCTGCGCGGCATCAACACCGACGACGGCGTCAGCATGCTGCTGGTGGAACAGAACGCCAAGCTCGCACTCGAACTCGCCGACCAGGCCTACCTCCTCGAAACCGGCCGGGTGGCGATGTCGGGCACCAGCCAGCAGCTGATGGCCGACGAGTCGGTGCGCCGCGCATATCTTGGGGTTTGAGCATGTTGGCCCCCACGCTCACTTCGTTCGCTGCCCCCCGAGGGGGCCCAACCGGCTTGGGACGGCCCTGCGCCGCTTGACATGGACGCCCTGATCCACCAGATCTTCTCCGGCCTCGCCAACGGCTGCATCTACGGCTCGATCGCGCTGGCGCTGGTGATGATCTACCAGGCCACGCACCACCTCAATTTCGCGCAGGGCGAGATGGCGACCTTCAGCACCTTCATCGCCTGGGCGCTGATCCAGAGGGGCATGCCGTACTGGGTGGCGTTCGCGCTCACCTTCGGCATCTCGTTCGTCGCCGGTCTGCTGATCCAGCGCATCATCCTGCGGCCGATGGAAAAGGCACCCGTGCTGACCAACGTGTGCGTGTTCATCGGCCTGCTGCTGATCTTCAACGCGTTCTCGGGCTGGTTCTTCGACCACACCGTGAAGGCGTTCCCGAGCCCGTTCGCGCAAGAGGGCGCCCTGAAGACGTCGTTCTTCTCGGCACACGAGTTCGGCTCGTTCCTCGTGATGCTGGCGGTGCTGCTGGCGCTGTACGTGTTCTTTCGCTTCAC
>DATKJN010000326.1:0-2268 GCA_035543655.1 Burkholderiaceae bacterium
CTCGGCATGCGGCACATCCTCGACGGCGACGCCGACCTCACCGACCGCAAGCTGCGCCCGATCGCAGGGCCCGACATCAGCGAATCACCAGAGACGTGAACGGCGGCACGTAGGCCAGCAGGGTCACGTACAAGCCGGCCAGCGCTGCCAGCGCCAGCGAGTGGAAGAACACATTGCGCAGGATGTCGCCCTCGTGGTTGAACCAGCCCGTGGCCGTCGACGCGACAACGATCGACTGCGCGTCGATCATCTTGCCCATCACGCCGCCGGCGCTGTTGGCCGCCCCATCAGGTTGGCCCCGATGCCGAGCTGCTCGGCCTCGCCAAAGGCAGCGGTTGGCCTCGACGCCGATGACGCGAGCGGGCCTGGTTGCAGCCTGCGCGGGGCTCCGCGCGTCCGTGCGTTGCCGAACAGACGAGGCCTTTGGCCCAGCCAATCATTCTTGATGGATGTCACGGGCGGTCGGACGTGTGGCCACTTGGCGACGCCGCAAAAGGAACACATGTCCCCGACAGTCTTCGAGCCTTCGCAGGAAAGGAGACTTGGTGTGGCGTGTTCGTCGTGCAACCTCCGCGCGGCCTGCCTGCCGGCCGGGCTGACCGACCGCGAGCTCGAATGCATCGACCGGCGCCTGGTGTCGAGCCGGCGCAAGGTCGCGCGCGGCACCCACCTGTTCCGCGCCGGCGACCCGTTCGAGGCGCTGTACGAAGTGTGGACCGGGCAGTTCAAGACCTGCCTCACGTCGAAGGCCGGTCGGGAGCAGGTCACCGGCTTCCAGATGGGTGGCGAGCTGATCGGCCTGGACGGCATCAACGCGCGTCGACACCATGTCGACGCGGTGGCACTCGAGGATTCGCAGGTCTGCGTGATGCTGTTCGAGGAGTTCGAAGCCCTCGCGCACGAGGTGCCATCGCTGCAGCAGCGGTTCCACCGCATGGTCAGCCGGGAAGTGATCGAGAGCCAAGAGGTGATGCTGATGCTCGGCAGCATGTACGCGGACGAACGACTGGCCTCGTTCCTGCTGAATCTGGCACACCGGCTGGACGCCCGGGGCTTCTCGCCGACCGCGGTGACGCTGCGCATGACGCGCGAGGAGATCGCGAGCTTTCTCGGCTTGTCGATCGAGACCATCAGTCGCACGTTCACCAAATTCCAGTCGCGCGGCCTGCTGTTCGTGCGCAACCGCAACGTCCGCGTCACCGACCCGCTCGGGCTGCAGCACGTGCTCGACGGCAATGGTGCCGAACACAAGCACCCACCGGCCGCCGGCGCTGCACCCATCAGTGGATCACCAGGGAAGTGAACGGTGGCACGTAGGCCAGCAGGGTCACGTACAAGCCGACCAGCGCGGCCAGCGCCAGCGAGTGGAAGAACACGTAGCGCAGGATGTCGCCCTCGTGGTTGAACCAGCCCGTGGCCGTCGACGCGACAACGATTGACTGCGCGTCGATCATCTTGCCCATCACGCCACCGGCGCTGTTGGCCGCACCCATCAGGTTCGGACTGAGGCCCAGCTGCTCGGCAGCGACCTTCTGCATGCCGCCGAACAGCACGTTGGACGCTGTGTCCGACCCGGTCAACGCGACGCCGAGCCAGCCCATCAGCGTGCCGAAGAACGGATACAGCACGCCGGTGTTGGCGAACGCGAGGCCCAGCGTCGTGTCCAGCCCCGAGTAGCGCGTCAGCGTGCCGAGCCCGAGCATCAACACGATCGTCAGCAGCGACCAGCGCACCTTGACCAGCGTGCGGCCGTAGGCCTGCACCAGCTGCAGCGGGTTGTATTTCATCAGCAGGCCGCCGACGATCGCCGCCAGCAAGATGCCGGTGCCGGTGGCCGACAGCAGCCCGAACGTGTAGACCGCGCCTTCCTTGGTCGCCTTCGGCACCACCGGTGGCACCTTTTCGATCATCTGATGCAGCCCTTCGATCGGAAAGGACGGCGCGAAGATCGCGTTGAGCGCCGCCTTGGTTTGCGGCAGTCCCCAGATGAACACGAACACGGTCAGAACGATCCACGGCATCCATGCACGCGCGACCACGGCGGGAGGGTGGTGTGCAAACTGGGTGACTGCCGCGCCGAGGTTGCGCATCGCCCCCTGGCCGGCGACCGGCGCTCCATCGGCGGCTCCGGCCGCATGGCCCTTCAGCGAGGTCGACAGCCAGATGCGCTTGGGTTTCCACACGCGCAGGAACAGCACCAGGCACGCCATCGAGCTGATCGCCGCGATCACGTCGACCAGCTCCGGGCCGATGTAGTTGGACACCAGG
>DATKJN010000327.1:0-4254 GCA_035543655.1 Burkholderiaceae bacterium
CCACCCACCAGCGTGCCCACCACCAGCGCGAGTGTGGGGCGCGCGAGGCCGGTGGCGAAGGAGATCAGCGATGGCAGATCCTGCCCTGCGGGCAGCGCGAATGCCGCGCGATCCACCGTGGCCACGCGCGCGACCGCGGTCACGCCCTTGAGCGTGGCGAACGCCGCCAGGCCGAGCACGAAGAACACCAGCAGCGACTTCAAGTTGCCGGCACCCAGTCGCACCAACGTCTTGCTGCCGCAGCCCGACGCCAGCACCATGCCAAAGCCGAACATCACGCCACCGAGCGCGTTGCTGAGCCAGATGAACTTCGGCGTGGCATAGATCGAGTCGCCGGCTTCGATCCAGCCGAGCGCCACCATGGCGTTGAAGCCGAGGATGGCCACGCCGGCAGCCAGTGCCCACATGCGCATGCGCGACCAGTCGCCCATGTTGACGATGTCGGCCACGGCGCCCATGGTGCAAAAGTGCGTGCGCTGCGCCACGCCGCCGAACACGACGGCGAGCGCGAACGCGATCCACAGCGCCTGAGTGGCGAGCGCCTGAACTTGAGCGTCTTGCATCCGCGTGAGCGAGCTATTTTTGTCTCGGCACACCGATGGCGACCGGGCGGATCACCGCGCCCGCGGCACCACGGTCGCGCGGCGGCAGCACCATCGCGCACGAGGTCCACACGCGGTCGTTGGCCATCGCGGCGAGGTTCATGTTCTCGAGATGGTGGATGCCGAACTCGGTCAGCATGTGGTGGTGGATCGCAAACGGCAGCCCCGGCGGCGTGCCAGGTGCCGGCGGCGCCTTGCCCTGCAGCATGCCGTTGGCCACCGCATCGATGAATGGCGTGTCCAGCCCGATCGCGACGATGCGCTTGCCAGCGAGCCAGCGCGCGGCATCGACACCGAGGCCCGGCGCCATCATGTAGTAGCCGTTGTCTTCCGCGGGATCCTTCCAGCGCTCGCTCCAGCCGGTGTAGATCCACACCATGTCGCCCGGCAGGATGCCGCGCTTGTCGAGGCCCTGCGCTTTCAGCATGCCCTCGATGTGCGCGGCGGTGACGGTCTGGCCGTCGCTCATCGACTGACCCTTGCCGACGAACGCGCGCGCGTCAAGCAGCACGGCGGTCGTGACCAGCGGCGGGATCTTTTCGATGCCCAGCTTGAGCAGCGGCGAGTCCGGCGTGGGCTTGACGTCTTTCTGCGTGAGGCCGCCGTAGTACACCGCCTCGTCGGCCGGCATCGGGGTCTTCGGATCCCACGGATTCTTGATGCGCGCGAAGTGCCCGAGCGCGTCGAGCTGCGTGCCCTGCTGCGCCGGCTCGGCGTCGGCCTGCATCACCTCGCTGTTGAACGCATGGGCGGAGAACGGCACGCCGGCCGTCGCCTTGTGCTGCGTGCCACCCGGGCTCGCGAACGGCGACTTGGGCATCGTGTTGCTGCGCACCTGCGAAGCCTCGTACACACGCGCGCTCGGCTGCGCCATGTGCCAGGCGCAGCGCTGCGTGGTGATCGGCCCCAACGCGTTGGCCATGCCGCGCTCGTCGCCCGCCGGCCACGGCGGCGCCGGGCTCTTCTTGGCCGCCGCAATCAGCGCGGCCGGCTCGGCCGCAGCGGCCATCGACACCACGCCGGCGCACACCGCGCCGATGAGCACGGCCATGCCCGTGCGCCACGACCACATCGCTCGATTCATTGCTGGAGCCCTCCGAAGCACACGACCATCGGATCGCCCCGCGACGTTCAAACGAGCGGCGGCGCCCACGCGGTCACGGCCGCCACGTGCTGCACGTGGCGGACCGGCAACGCGGGGCGCTACTTTAGCGCCGCCAGCCGTTCGCGGCCGGCTTGCGCAGCCTCGGACTTCGGATAGACCTTGATCAGCTCGCCGATGGTCGCACGCGCGGACTTGCTGTCGCGTGCTTCGACCTGGCAATTGGCGATCGAAAGCAAGGCCTCGGGCGCGCGCGGATGGTCGGGGGCGCTGTTGGCCATGGTGCGAAACACGGTGATCGCTTCTTTGTAGTCGCGCTTGCCGTACAGCGCGTTGCCCAGCCAGAAACGCGCGCTGTCGGTGTAGCCGCTGCCGGGGTAGCGGCGTACGAACGCACCGAACATCATCGAGGCTTTCTCGAAATCGCCGCCACGCAGCATCGCCAGCGCTTCATCGAACTGGCGCTTCTCTTCCGGGTCGGCCATGAACTCACGGCCGTCGACCGTGGTGCGCATCGGCTCCAGGCGCTTGATGCGGTCGTCGACGCCCTGCGTCACGTCTTTCTGCTTGCGTTGCAGATCGGCGATGTCGCGCGCGAGCTGCTCGTCGGTGCCGCGCAGCTTGGCCATGTCGCCGCGCAGCATCTCGAGCTGGCTGTTCAGCTCGAGCACGCTGCGCCGCAACTGCTGCACCTGCTCGAGCAGCGCCGCGTTGGCCTTGGTCAGCTCGGCGTTGGTCGCGTCCTGCTTGGCGCGGGCCTGTTCATTCGACTTGCGCAGTTCGAGCAGGGCCTTGCGCGCCTCGTCGTCCTCGAACAACGCCGCGCGCGCAGGCGCTGCGGCGGCCATCACCAGCACCAGCCCGACGCACATTGCGCCGAGCCGCTTCGCGGGCGAGAACATCATCGGTCCTTCAACTCGGCGCGGCGGTTCTTGGCCCAGGCCGATTCGTCGTGGCCTTCGCTGGCCGGCCGCTCCTTGCCGTAGCTCACCGCCTCGATCTGGCCGTCGCTGGCGCCCAGCAGCATCATCGACTTGGCCACCGCCTCTGCGCGGCGCTGACCGAGCGCGAGGTTGTACTCACGGCCGCCGCGTTCGTCGGTGTGGCCCTCGATCACCATCTTCTTGGTCTTGACGGCGCTCAGCGAACGCGCGTGGCTCTCGATCAATGGCTTGTACTCGTCGCGCAGCACGTAGCTGTCGAAGTCGAAGTACACCACGCGGGCGAGGTTCGATGCCGCCTGGTTGTTGGCACCGACATCGACCGTGGTCACCGCCGACTGCGCGGCGCCACCGGGGCGCGCGCCGCTGTTGGCGCCCGCGGCATTGGGGTTGGGGCGCGCATCGACCACTGGCGCGGCGTCGTCGAGCTTGACGGATGAGCCGCAGCCAGCGAGCACGGCGCTCAGCACCGCGGCACTCACTGTGATTCGAAGCGTCGTCATGGTTCCACTCCTAGACTAAAAGCGCCGGTCGATCACCGGCCGAAAGGTCCCCAAATCGGCTCGCGCACATCGACACCCGACGACAACAGTCGGGTGCGGATGCGGCCATCGAGCGTGGTCGTCATCAACACATCGCGCCCCTGCGCACGCGTGGCGTAGATGATCAGCTTGCCGTTGGGCGCAAAACTCGGACTCTCGTCGTCGGCCGTGTCGCTCACGGTGCGCACCGTGCCGCCGGCGATGTCCATTGTCGTGATTTTGAACTCGTTGCCGTTGCGGTTCACGTAGGCGAGCACGCGCCCATCGGGGCTCAGCGCAGGGCTGATGTTGTAGTTGCCGGTGAAGGTCACACGCTCCGGATTGCCGCCGCCCGCGCCCACGCGGTAGATCTGCGGGCTGCCGCCGCGGTCGCTGACAAAATAGATCACCTTGCCATCGGGCGTGAACACCGGCTCGGTGTCGATCGCGCTGCTTTGCGTCACGCGGCGAACGTTGCTGCCGCTCGGGTCCATCAGGTAGATCTGCGAGCCGCCTTCGCGCGACAAGGTGACGGCCAGCGTGCGCCCGTCGGGCGACCACGCTGGCGCGCTGTTGCTGCCGCGGAAATTGGCGATCGCGCGGCGCTCGCCGGTGGCGACGTCCTGCGACCACACCACCGCCTTGCCGCTTTCGAACGACACATACGCCAACGATTTGCCATCGGGCGCCCAGGCCGGCGAGATGATCGGCTGGGTGCTGTTCAGCGCCACCTGGCCACCCTCGCCGTCGGCATCGGTCACACGCAGCGTGTAGCGGTTGGCCACCCGCGTGACGTAGGCGATGCGCGTGGAAAACACGCCCTTGTCGCCAGTGAGCTTCTCATACACCGCATCGGCGATGCGGTGCGCCGCCAGACGCAGGTCGGCCGTCACCACCGCCATCGCCTGGCCGCCTAGGTCTTGGCCCTTGACCACGTCCCACAGCTTGAAGCGCACGTCGAAACGGCCATCGGCCAAGCGGGTCGTCGATCCCGACGTCAGCGCATCGGCACCCCGCCCCCGCCATTCGGGGAAATTGGGGCGCGAGGTCTCGTCGAACTCGCCCGCCGAGTCGACGACGCGGAACAC
>DATKJN010000328.1:0-2874 GCA_035543655.1 Burkholderiaceae bacterium
ATGGCGCTTCACCGCCCATTCGCGCAGGACGTAGGCGAGCGCGTTCAGCGACAGCACGATGGCGATCAGGATCACGCCCAGCGCGAGCGCGAGCGGCAGGTCGCCCTTGCTGGTCTCCAGTGCGATGGTCGTGGTCATTACGCGCGTGACGCCTTCGATGTTGCCGCCCACGATCATCACCGCCCCCACCTCGGATGCCGCGCGCCCGAAGCCGGCCAGCGCATCGAGGCCCACGCGCTGCAGCGCACGCTGGCAGCGTCGGTCGCGCTGCGCGCGCGGCACGCCGTGCAGCCACAAGCCCAACAACACGTTCCAGCGCACCGACAGGCTGAGCAGGAACGGACGCTGGAACAGCATCGCGACCACCGGCACGCGGCCGATGATGGCCACCACGTCGCGCCGCCCTTCGAACGGCACCAGGCCGTGCAGCAGGCGCAGCAGCGTGGTCTTGCCCGATCCGTTGGCGCCCACCCGCGCCAGCCGATCGCCGCGGCGCAGCGTGAGGCTCACGCCGCGCAGCGCCTGCACGTCACCGAAGCGCACGCCGGCCTGCTCCAGCAGCACCAGTGGCTCCGCGGGCGGCTCGGCACGGCCCATCGCATCGGCCAGCGTGCGCTGCACCCAATCCTGCACGCTGGGCTCAGGCATAGGCCTCACGCTCGAGCGACGTGCGACCCTGCACCGCGCTGATCACGAGGTTGATCACGCCCACCACGCCGAGCAGCACCACGCCGAGCGCCAGCGCGAGCGGCAGGTCGCCCTTGCTGGTCTCCAGCGCGATGGCCGTGGTCATCACGCGCGTGAAGCCGTCGATGTTGCCGCCCACGATCATCACCGCGCCCACCTCCGACACCGCACGGCCGAACGCGGTGAGCATCACCGTCAGCACGCCGAAGCGTTCGTGCAGCAGGGCCAGCAGCGCGCTCTGGAACGGCCCCGCACCGAGCGAGCGCAGCTGGTCGCCGCCCTCGCTCAGGCCCTCGAGCACGAGGCGGCGCGACAGCGCGGCGATCAGCGGCACCACGAGGATGCTCTGTGCAATCACCATCGCAGTGGGCGTGAACAGGATGCCCATGGCCCCCAACGGCCCGGAGCGCGACAGCAGCAGGTAGACGACCAGGCCCACCACCACCGACGGCAGCGCGAGCAGCGTGTTGACGCACCACACCACCGCGCGATGACCGGGAAAGCGCGCCACCGCGAGCCAGGCGCCGAGGCACAGCCCGATCAGCGCGCCGATGACGCACGCCGTGGCGCTGACGCGCAGCGACAGCGCCACGATGCGCCACAGGTCGGCGTCGGCACGGGTGATCAGCTGCGCGGCCAGCAGCAGGCTGTCGGCGATGGAATTCATGAGGGAGAGGGTCGCGGCGCAGCAGCGCGACCGCAGTGCGGATTCTCGGTGCCGTGCGACGGGCTGGCGATATGCTGTCGCTTGCATATGAGCTGGCGTCAGACACGGGTGTCGCGCTGCACAATCGCCGTTCGATGAGCGAACTCGGCCCATCCCCCCTCGCGGCACGCGAAGCCAATCTGAGCGTGGCCGAGGCGCGTGCGGCGATCGCGGCGCGCTTGAAGCCGATCGACGGGCGCGAAACCGTTCCGATTGCGCAAGCGCTCGGTCGGGTGCTGGCCGAGGACGTGGTCTCGCCGATCGACGTGCCGGCGCACGACAACTCGGCGATGGACGGTTATGCGTTCGCCGGTGCCGCGTTGCGCACCGACGCGCCGACCGAGTTGCGTTCGGTGGCCACGGTGATGGCGGGCACGCCGCACCAAGGCACCGTCGAGGCCGGCCAGTGCGTGCGCATCATGACCGGGGCGGTGATGCCCGTCGGTGCCGACACCGTGGTGCCGCTCGAGTTGTGCCGCACCGAAGGCGACCGCGTGCACATCGAGCCCGGCGTGCTCCGCCCCGGCGAGAACCTGCGCAAACGCGGCGAGGACCTGTCACGCGGCAAGGCCGCGATCGCCGCCGGCCGCGTGCTCAAACCCGCCGACCTGGGCCTCGTGGCCTCGCTCGGCATCGAGAGCGTGCGCGTGATGCGCCGCCTGCGCGTCGCAGTGTTCTCCACCGGCGACGAGATCGCTGCGCTTGGGGCGCCGCTGGCGCCCGGCTGCGTGTACGACAGCAACCGCTTCAGCCTGATGGGCGCGCTGCAGCGACTCGGCATGGAGGTGATCGACCTCGGCCTCGTGCGCGACGACCCGCAGGCGCTGCAGGCGGTGGTGCAGCAGGCCATCGCCCAGGCCGACGCGGTGCTCACCAGCGGCGGCGTCAGCGCGGGCGATGCCGACTACACGCGCGACGTGCTGAAGCAGGTGGGCGAAGTGGCGTTCTGGAAGGTCGCGATGCGTCCGGGCCGGCCGTTCGCGTTCGGCCCGTTGTATGCCGGCGATCCGCAGCGGCCGACCAAGACCGCGTGGTTGTTCGCGCTGCCGGGCAACCCGGTGGCCGCGCTGGTCACGTTCTACGTGTTCGCACGCGACGCGCTGCTCGCGCTGGCGGGTGCCGCGCCGCAACCGCTGCCGACCCTGCAGGCACGCAGCCCGCTGGCCATCCGCAAGCGGCCGGGCCGCACCGAGTTCCAACGTGCGCGCGTGAGCCCCGGCGCCGACGGGCTGTGGGAGGTGCAGACCACCGGATCGCAGGGCGCAGGCATCCTGCGCAGCATGAGCGAGGCCAACGCACTGCTCGTGCTGCGCCACGAGCAAGGTTCGGTGGCCGCCGGCGACGCGGTGGACGTGTGGCTGTTCGACGGGCTGGTCTGACGCACGAGGCGCCAGGGTTCAGAACCGATACTGCAGCGCGACGCGGAACACACTCAACGAATAGTTCGGCGGCTGCATGCCGAGCGCCATCAGGTTGAACAC
>DATKJN010000329.1:0-2292 GCA_035543655.1 Burkholderiaceae bacterium
GCCATCGCCGAAGAAGCCGCGGTGCTGGTGCGCAAGTTCAAGGGCGCCTACAGCGGCGAACACGGCGACGGCCTGTGCCGCGGCGAATGGATCCGCTGGCAGTTCGGCCCCAAGCTCGACGAGGCGTTTCGCGCCATCAAGCGCCACCTCGATCCCGACAACCTGTTCTGCCCCAACCGCATCGTCGACCCGCCGAAGATGGACGACGCCGCGCTGTTCCGCTTTGCGCCGGCGTACCGCACGATCGAGCTCAAACCGGTGTTCGACTGGTCGGCGTGGAACGTGCAGAACGATCCCGTCACCGAAGCGATCGGCGCGCCGGGCAGCGGCGGCGACAGCACCGCAGGCTTCGCCAAGGCGGTGGAGATGTGCAACAACAACGGCCACTGTCGCAAGTTCGACGCCGGCACCATGTGCCCGAGCTACCGCGTCACGCGCGACGAGCAGCACCTCACGCGCGGCCGCGCCAACACGCTGCGCCTGGCGGTGTCGGGCCAGCTCGGGCCCGATGCCCTCAGCGGCGACGCAGTGCACGAGGCGCTCGCCTTGTGCGTGGGCTGCAAGGGCTGCAAGCGCGATTGCCCCACCGGTGTGGACATGGCGCGCATGAAGTTCGAGGTGCAGGCGCAGCGCCGCCGGCGTTACGGTGCCACCTGGAAAGACCGCGTGATCGGCCGCCTGCCCGACATCGCGCCCTGGGCCAGCCGCATGCCGTGGCTGTTCAACCTGCGCAACCGCTCGCGGGCTCTGGCACAGATCATGGAACGATTCACGGGTGTGTCGGCGCAGCGCCGTCTGCCGGCGTGGCGAAGCGACACGTTCACGCGCCGCACCGAGTCGCTCGGCTTGCTGTCGCGCGACGCGCTGCTCGCCGCACACGCCGCCGGCGAGAAGGCAGCCGTGCTGTGGACCGACACGTTCAACGAGCACTTCGAGCCCGAAGTCGCGCTCGCCGCGCTGCAGGTGCTGCAGGCGGCCGGCTACCACGTGCACGTGGCGCACGGCGCCAACGGACGCGCGCCGTGCTGTGGCCGCACGCACCTGGCGGCCGGCGACGTCGATGCGGCGCGTGCCAAGGCGCGCGCGCTGCTCGACACACTGAAGCCGCTGGCCGAGCACGGCGTGCCGATCGTCGGACTCGAGCCGTCGTGCCTGTTGACGCTGCGCGACGAGTACCTCGTGCTCGGTTTGGGCGAGGCCGCGCGCACGGTGGCGGCGCAGGCGATGCTGTTCGAGGAGTTCGTGGTGCGCGAGTCGCGTGCGGGCCGGTTCTCGGCGCCGTGGCGCTCGGCGGGCCAGCCGATGCTGGTGCACGGACATTGCCACCAGAAGGCGTTCGGCCTGATGGACGGCGTGCTCGCTGCGCTGCGGCTGATCCCGGGTGCGCAGGTGTCGATGGTCGAGTCGTCGTGCTGCGGCATGGCAGGCAGCTTCGGCTACGAGGCAGCGCACCAGGAGGCGTCGATGCGCATGGCAGAGCTCTCGTTGCTGCCGGCGGTGCGCGCCGCGAGGGACGCGATCATCGTCGCCGATGGCACCAGTTGCCGGCATCAGATCGCCGATGGCGCGTCGATTGCCGCTTACCACGTCGCACAGGTGCTGGCGGCACATTTGACCGACGACGACGCCCATTGAATCGGGGGCAACCCTGGGCTCGCACCGTGCACGCGCTCCGTAGTTCCCGCGTTGCGAGAGACACGAGGCGCACCTAGCATCGCGCCCAAATTTCGCCCTCAAGGAGATGTTTGTGATGAAGTCCCGTTCGTTGGTCCTCGTTGCCCTGCTCAGCGCCGCCGCATCGGCATGGGCCCAGTATCCCGACAAGCCCGTGACCATCGTCGTGCCGTTCGCGGCCGGCGGCCCCACCGACAAGGTGGCGCGCGACCTCGGCGAGGTGCTGCGCAAGGGCCTGAACAACCAGACCGTGGTGATCGAAAACGTCGGCGGCGCCGGCGGCACGCTGGGCGCGGCCAAGGTCGCCAAAGCCGCACCCGATGGCTACACGCTGCTGCTGCACCACATCGGCATGGCCACGTCGCCGGCGCTGTACCGCAAGATGCCGTACGACACGACGAACGACTTCGAGTACATCGGCATGGTCAACGAGGTGCCGATGACGGTGGTGGGCCGCTCCACGCTGCCGGCCAACACCTTCGCCGAGTTGCGCACCTGGATCAACGCCAACAAGGGCAAGATCAATCTCGCCAACGCCGGCCTCGGCGCCGCGTCGCACCTGTGCGGCCTGCTGTTCCAGCAAAGCCTCGGCGTCGAGATGACCACCGTGCCCTACAA
>DATKJN010000330.1:0-2068 GCA_035543655.1 Burkholderiaceae bacterium
CCGTACGAAGGCGACTTCACGCTGATCGGCACCACCGACGTCGAGTGCCACGACGACCCCGGCACCGCGCGCGCCGATGCGCAGGAGGTCTCTTACCTGTGCGAGCAGGCCAGCCGCTATTTCGCGCGTGCCATCGCGCCGTCCGACGTGCGCTGGAGCTACTCGGGCGTGCGGCCGCTGCTCGACGACGACCAGGGCGACCCGTCGGCCGTCACGCGCGACTATCTGCTGGAGATGCACGACGGCGATGCGCCGCTGCTGTCGGTTTGGGGCGGCAAGATCACCACGTTTCGCAAGCTGGCCGAACAAGCCGCGCAGATGGTGTGTGAACGCCTGAGCGTGCGCTCGGCGCCGTGGACCGCGCAGGCGCCGCTGCCCGGCGGCGATCTGTCACGTTGGATCGAAACCACGCGCCGACCCGATCACGACATCTCCCGCTTCGAAAACGCGCTAGCGGCGCGCCACCCCGAGTTGCCACCGGCGTTGTGCCGGCGCTGGTCGCGCGCCTACGGTTCACTGGTGGAGTTGCTGCTGCGCGCCGGCCCCCTCGGCCATGAAGTGGCGCCCGGCCTGCACGAAGCGGAGTTGCACTACCTGTGCGAGCACGAGTGGGCGCGTGACGCCGACGATGTGTTGTGGCGCCGAAGCAAGCTCGGCTTGCACTTAAGTGACAGCGATCGCAATGCCGTCGAACGTTGGTTCGCGCAGCGCGGGGCGCAGTCGACCGGATCTGTTCGTTTGAGCGCGATTTGACTGGGTGATTCTTCGATTGACATTCGTTTTGTTTCGCACATAGGATCGCCGCGCGATGGCACCAGCCCGCAGGGGATTTCAAACCAACGAGGAGCAACGATGGATAGGAGACCGGTTCTGACGGCAGTGGCCCTGGCGGCCACGGTTGTTCTGGTGAGTTGCGGCAAGAAGGAGGAAGCACCCGCAGCTGCGGCGCCTGGTGCACAGCCCGCAGCCACGGCGCAGGCACCCGCCGCGCAAGGTTCTGTCGACGCAGCGAAGAAGTGGATCGACAACGAATTCCAACCTTCGGTGCTGTCCAAGGCCGACCAGCAGAAGGAAATGGAGTGGTTCATCGCCGCGGCCAAGCCCTTCGCGGGCCTGGAGATCAACGTGCTGTCGGAGACGATCCCGACGCACGAGTACGAGAGCAAGACGCTGACCAAGGCGTTCCAGGAGATCACCGGCATCAAGGTCAACCACCAGCTGCTCGGTGAAGGCGAGGTCGTGCAGGCGGTGCAAACGCAGATGCAGACCAACCGCAATCTGTACGACGCCTACATCAACGACTCCGACCTGATCGGCACGCACTCGCGCCTGCAGTCGGCGATCAACCTGTCCGACTGGATGGCCGGCGAAGGCAAGGACGTCACCAACCCGGGCCTCGACGTCAAGGACTTCATCGGCATCAGCTTCACCACCGGGCCCGACGGCAAGATCTATCAGCTGCCCGACCAGCAGTTCGCCAACCTGTACTGGTTCCGGAAAGACTGGTTCGACAAGCCGGAGCTGAAGGCCAAGTTCAAGGCCAAGTATGGCTACGACCTCGGCGTGCCGGTGAACTGGAGCGCGTACGAAGACATCGCGCAGTTCTTCAGCGTCGACGTCAAGGAGATCGACGGCAAGCGCATCTACGGCCACATGGACTACGGCAAGCGCGCACCCGACCTCGGCTGGCGCATGACCGATGCCTGGCTGTCGATGGCCGGTGCCTCGAGCAAGGGCCTGCCCAACGGCCGCCCGATCGACGAATGGGGCATCCGCATGGAAGCCGGCTCGTGCAACCCGCAGGGCGCGAGCGTGTCGCGCGGCGGCGAGACCAACGGCCCGGCCTCGGTGTATGCGATCGCCAAGTGGGACGAGTGGCTGCGCAAGTACGCGCCAACGGGTGCCGCCGACTACGACTTTTATCAGTCGCTGCCGGCGCTGGCGCAAGGCAACGTGGCGCAGCAAGTCTTCTGGTACACCGCGTTCACCGCGTCGATGGTGGCGCCCAAGAAGGACGGCAACAACACGGTCGACGACAAAGGCATGCCGCTGTGGCGCATGGCGCCTT
>DATKJN010000331.1:0-4858 GCA_035543655.1 Burkholderiaceae bacterium
CAAACCATGCAGCCCGCCACACTACCCCCGACCGAACGCACCGCCGCCGACCGCTTGAGCGATGGATGGCAGCGCAGCGCCGTGCTGATCGTCGACGACGAAGAGGGCATGCGCAACTTCCTGTCCAAGACGCTGGAGAAGCGCTGCGGGCAGGTGATGACGGCCGACAGCGCCGAGCACGCCGACCTGCTGGCCCAAGCCCACCGCTTCGACCTCGTGATCCTCGACATCACGCTGCCGGGCAAAAACGGCATCACCTGGCTGCGCGAACTGCGCGAACAGGGCTTCTCCGGCGAGGTGATCCTGATCACCGCGTTCGCCGACCTCGAAACCGCCATCGAGGCGCTGCGCGCCGGCGCGTCGGATTTCATCCTGAAGCCGTTTCGCGTGTCGCAGATCCTCAATGCGGTGAAGCACAGCCTGGAACGTTCGCACCTGAAGCGCGAGAACTGGGTGCTGCGCCGCACGCTGCGCCAGCGCGTGGCGCCGATGGATGCCTTGATCGGCGACTCCGGTGCGATGCGGCGGCTGCGCGCCGACCTGGCGCGCGCGGCCGGCGTGGCGAGCACGGTGCTGCTGACCGGCGAATCGGGTACCGGCAAGGAACTCGCCGCGCGCGCGCTGCACAACGACAGCCCACGCGCGCGGGCGCCGTTCGTGCCGGTGGCATGCGCCACGATGTCGCCCGAGCGGATCGAGACCGAGCTGTTCGGCCATGCCAAGGGCGCGTTCGCCGGCGCCACCAAGAGCCGCGACGGCTTGTTCTACTACGCGCAAGGCGGCACGCTGTTCCTCGACGAGGTGGCCGAGCTGCCGTTGCCGGTGCAAGGCGCGCTGCTGCGCGTGCTCGACGACCGCCGCATCCGGCCGGTGGGCAGCGAGCAGCAGATCGCAGTCGACGTGCGCATCATCGCCGCCACCAACCGCCAGCTGGCCGGCGAGGTGACCGCTGGCGGCTTCCGCAAGGATCTGTACTACCGGCTGCAGGTGGTGGAGATCGCGCTGCCGCCGTTGCGCGAGCACAAGGACGACATCCCGCAGCTCGCGGCGCACTTCATCCAGAGCCTGGCGCCGCAGCTCGGCGTGGAGCCGATCGACGTGACGCCGGCCGAGCTCGATTACCTGTGCCAGTACGCGTGGCCGGGCAACGTGCGCGAGCTGCGCAACCTGATCGAGCGCTCGCTGATCCTCGGCTCGTTGAACGTGTCGGCGCTGTACCCCGGTGGCGCCAAGCCGGCGAGCCCGCTGCAGGCGACGACCGACCTGCACGAACTCGAAAAGCGCCACATCCTCGCCGTGCTGGAGTCGGTCGACGGCGACAAGACGCGCGCCGCGCATCTGCTCGGCATCTCGCGCCGCACCCTCGAACGGCGCTGCGCCGAGTGGGCGTGATTCTCTGGCGTTCGTTCGGCTCGCTGTCAATCCGCCACAAGCTGCTGGCGCTCGGGCTGTTGCCGTTGCTGCTGGCACTGCCACTGCTGGCGGTGATCCTCATCGTGTGGGGCGATTCGGCGCTCGATGCGCTGCTGGTCACCAAGGTGCGCAGCGACCTCGCGGTGGCCCATGGCTACTTCGATCGGCTGCAGGCGGAAGTCGGCGCCGGCACGTTCGCGGTGGCGCAGTCGCACGCCCTGGTCGACACGCTGCAGCGCGCCGACCGCACCGAGCTGGCGCGCCTGCTCGCACATGCCAAGCTGCAATACGCGTTGGAGTTCCTCGAGCTGTTGCCGCCCAGTGAGGTCGCGGTCGCCGCGCGAGATGCGGCCGGCGGCGACGGCATCGCGCGCATGGTGCTGCTCGAAGGCACGCAGTTCGAACGCATTGCACCCGACCTCGCCGGCCGCGTGCCGGTCAAGCTGGTGCCCACACGCAATGCCGCACCGACCGAGCGCACCAGCGAAGACCGCGCAATGGTGATGCTGGCGCTGGCACCGGTGCGCACGCTCGACGGCCGGCCACTCGGGTTGTTGCGCGGCGGCGTGCTGCTGAACCGCAACCTGGCCCTGATCGACCACATCAACGAGATCGTCTACCCCAAGGGCTCGCTGCCGTTCGGCAGCCAGGGCACGGCGACGCTGTTTCTCGACGACGTGCGCGTATCGACCAACGTGCGGCTGTTCGGTCAGGACAGCGAGCGCGCCGTCGGCACCCGTGTGTCGCAGACCGTGCGCGATGCCGCGCTCGGGCGTGGCGAGACCTGGCTCGGCCGCGCCTTCGTCGTCAACGACTGGTACGTGTCGGCCTACGAACCGCTGACCAACTCCGCCGGGCGGCGCATCGGCATGTTGTACGTGGGCTTTCTCGAAAGCCCGTTCCAGCGCGTGAAGTGGGGCGTGCTGTTCGGCATGGGTGCCGTGGTGCTGGCGCTGATGGCGGTCGCGATGGGGCTCGCCCTCACCTGGGCGCGGCGCATCTTCGCGCCGATCGAGAGCATGACGCACACCATGCAGATGGTCGAGGTCGGCGACCTGACGGCGCGCACGCAGGTGATCGACCCCAGCGACGAGGTCGGCCGCCTGGCTGCGCACCTCGACCGCCTGCTCGACACCATCGACGACAAGACCCGCGCGTTGCAGGCCTCGCACGACGAGCTCGATCGCAAGGTGGTGGCGCGCACGCGCGAGCTGCAGTCGGCGCAGGCGCAGCTGATCAAGAGCGAGAAGCTGGCCGCGATCGGCCAGCTCACCGCCGGCATCGCGCACGAGGTGAACAACCCGATCGCGGTGATCCAGGGCAACCTCGACCTGGTGCGCGACACGCTGGGCAACAAGGCCAAGCCGGTGCGCGGGGAGCTCAAGCTGATCGACGAGCAGATCGAGCGCATGCGGCTGATCGTCACGCGCTTGCTGCAGTACGCGCGGCCCGGCGAGTACGCCGGCTACGTGCAGGCCGTCGACCCCGAGCAGGCCCTCGACGACAGCCTGGTGCTGGTGCAGCACCTGCTGTCGCGCACACGGATCACCGTGGTGCGTGAGGGGCGCGCCACGCGCCGCGCGCAGGCCAACCGGCAGGAGCTGCAACAGGTGCTGATCAACGGCATCGTCAACGCCGTCCAGGCCATGCCCGACGGCGGCACGCTCGCATTGACGAGCCGCGACGTCGGCGAGTCCCAGATCGAGATCGAGATCGGTGACACCGGGCCGGGATTTCCGCACGAACTGGTGAGCGGCGCCTTCCGCCCCTTCGTCACGACGAAAAAAGAGGGCACAGGACTGGGCTTATGGATCAGCAAAAGCCTGGTGGAACGGTATGGTGGCGACATTCGGGCGCGCAACCGCGACGACGGATCGGGAGCGGTACTCACCGTGGTGCTCCCGGCCGAAACGCAGGCATCCGGCTTGCCGGTATCGGCGTAAGTACGGGGCATCGGCCCCCGGCGATCGGACAACCGGAAAGCGATTGAACCGTTGAAGACGTGGGCGCAACAGAAGGTCAGATGTAGGACGGTTCCGACTGCCAGCCCCGAAGGAGTTGATGCCATGAACACCCAAGACGCCTGCCAAGCCAACGGATATGTGCTTCGCTTCGAGTCGCTGTTCGACGGTGGCCGGGCGCTGGCCTTCAAATGCGACGCCGGCGGTCATGTCGACCTCGATTCGTTGTCGGAACGCGCCAAGCTCAACTACTTGTACGCCCGCACCGTGATCGGCCGCGACTACGCGCTGCCACGGGTCGAGCTGCACTGAGCCCTTTTCTTCGCGCGATCTCTCCCCACTCTCCCATGAAAAGCGGCGCCCGCAGGCGCCGCTTCTTTTTTCGTGCGCCGAGCTCAGGTGTTCATGACCGCCACCGACTTGGTGTTGAGGTACGCCTCCAGCGCCTCGGGGCCGCCTTCGGAGCCGTAGCCCGAATCCTTCACGCCGCCGAAAGGCATCTCGGCCCAGGGCGCCGCGGCCTGATTGATCCACAACATGCCGGTCTGGATGCCTTGGGTCAGCTCGTAGCAGGTCTTCAGCGAGGTGGTGAACGCATACGCGGCCAGGCCCCACGGCAGGCGGTTGGCCTCGGCGATCGCCTCTTCGATCTTGTCGAAGCCGCGCACCGACGCCATCGGGCCGAACGGCTCCTCGGTCAGCAGCAGGCTGTCCAGCGGCGCGTCGACGATCACCGTCGGCTCGAAGAAGTTGCCGTCGGAGCCCACGCGTTTGCCGCCGGTGGCGAGTTGCGCCCCGCGCGTCAGCGCGTCGTCGGTGATCTTCTGCATCGCGCTCAGGCGCCGCGGGTTGGCCAGCGGCCCGAGCGTGGTGCCGCTCTCCAGGCCGTGGCCCAGCTTGGCCCCCTTGGCTTGGGCGACGAAGGCTTCGACGAAGGCCTTGCGCACGTCGTTGTGCACCAGGAAACGCGTCGGCGAGATGCACACCTGGCCGGCGTTGCGCAGCTTGGCCAGCGCGCCCACCTTGGCGGCGCGCGCGATGTCGGCGTCGGCCGCGACGATCACCGGGGCGTGGCCGCCCAGCTCCATCGTCACGCGCTTCATGTGCTGGCCGGCGAGCGCGGCGAGCTGCTTGCCGACCACGGTCGAGCCGGTGAAGGTGATCTTGCGGATCGCCGGGTGCGGAATCAGGTACTGCGAGATCTCGGCCGGGTTGCCGTACACCAGGTTGACCGTGCCCGGCGGCACGCCGGCGTCGGCGAAGGCGCGGATCAGTTCGGCCGGCGACGCCGGGGTTTCCTCGGGTGCCTTGACGATGATCGAGCAGCCGGTCGACAGCGCCGCACTCAGCTTGCGCACCACCTGGTTGATCGGGAAGTTCCACGGCGTGAAGGCCGCCACCGGGCCGACCGGCTCCTTGAGCACCTGCTGCACCACGCCGGCCTGGCGCGGCGCCAGGATGCGGCCGTGCACGCGCATGCCTTC
>DATKJN010000332.1:0-2860 GCA_035543655.1 Burkholderiaceae bacterium
CCCCAGCGAGGCACCGCTTCTTGGTAGGCAATGCGCAACGTCGACAGCAGCGCCGCATACTGCTCGGCCTCCATCGCGCCGGCCAGTTCAGTCGAACGCGACAGATCCGAAAACAGCAGTGTGACGTAGTGACGGCTACCTTCCGTCGCCGAGTCCGCACCGGTCGCGGTGGCAGGAGGGGTCACGGGGCCGCCGCTCAGAGCCCTGCGGCGTTTCGGCGCATCGGGCATGTCGTTGTGGCGTCGTTGCACGCGTGCAAATGATGACACAGGACCATGGTGCTCAGCGCGGGTCACGATGGCGTGGCGAGTTGCAGTCCGAGCGGACCGACAACCCGCGCCATCGAGCGGATGAACAGACCGTGCTACCGCTGCGGACCGTCGTCCGCCAAGCCGAGCGGGGGCGCCACCTCCTCCAGCGGCTTGCGTTCGGCGTTCACCGCCCAGCGCCACGCGATCGCCGCTGCCGCCACCACCAGTACGGCGCCGAACAGGTAGCCGGCGAACACGTTGGCGCGGTCGCCGCTCTCGATCAATGCACCGAACAGGGCCGGCGCCGCGAAGCCGCCGACGCCGGTGCCGACCGCGTAGAAAATCGAGATCGCAAGCGCGCGCATCTCGAGCGGAAACACCTCGCTCACCGTGAGATAGGCCGAGCTGGCCGCGGCCGACGCCAGAAAGAACACCGCCGACCAGGCCAGCGTCTGCGTGGTCGCGTTGAGCACGCCGGCGAGAAAACCCCATCCGGTGAGCGCCAGCGCCACGCCCGACAACGCATAGGTGGCGGCGATCATCACGCGCCGCCCCAAGCGGTCGAACAGCGGGCCGAGCAGCAGCGGCCCGAGCACGTTGCCGATCGCGAACGGCACGATGTACAGGCCCACCTGCGCCTCATCGACGTGGTGAAAGCGCGTGAGCACCAAGGCGTACGTGAAGAAAATGGCGTTGTAGAAGAACGCCTGCGACACCATCAGTGCCAGCACCACGCCGCTGCGAGCGCGATAGCGTTGCCACAGCACGTGCCACACCTCGGCCAGCGTGGGCGTGTCGCGCCGCGCCAGCACCACCCGGCCGGTCACCGGCGCCAGCGGGCCGCGCTCGGCCTGCGCCTGGCGCTCGATGTCGGCCACGATGCGCTCGGCTTCGTCGGCGCGCCCGTGTGCGATCAGCCAGCGCGGACTCTCGGGCACGTGGCGCCGCACCAGCAGGATGGCCACTGCCAGCACCGCACCGAGCAGGAAGCCGGCGCGCCAGCCGAGTTGCGGCCCGAGCACACGCACGTCGAGCAGCACCAGGCTGATCAGCGCACCGAGCGCAGCACCGATCCAGAAGCTGCCGTTGATCGCCAGATTGACGCGCCCGCGCACCCGTGCCGGAATCAACTCGTCGATCGCCGAATTGATCGCCGCGTACTCGCCGCCGATGCCCACGCCGGTGAAGAAGCGGCAAATGGCGAACGACGTGAAGCCGGTGGAAAACGCCGTGGCCACCGTGGCGCCCATGTAGACGGCCAGCGTGAGCATGAACAGGCGCTTGCGGCCGAGCCGATCCGCCAGCCGGCCGAACACCAGCGCACCCAGCACCGCGCCACCGACGTAAAGCGACCCGGCCCAGCCGATGTGCGAGGCGGTCAACGCCAGCGTGTCGCTGCGCTCGAGCACGCTGCCGATCGAGCCGACGATGGTCACCTCGAGCCCGTCGAGCACCCAGGCGACGCCGAGGGCGATCACGATGCGCCAGTGCCAGCGTGTCCAAGGGAGGCGGTCGAGCCGCGCCGGAATGTCGCTCGTGATCACGGCTGCGCACTATCGCCGTTGCAGGCTGACCGCGGCTGCGCCGTGGCCTTTGGCGTCGTTGCGGCCCTCTATCGGGCGGTGGTGACCCGCTTTGCAGTCGCCTGTAACGGTGCGACGATGCCGGCGGGAGTGATGCCGTGGTCGCCCTTCGAAGAATTGCCCTCAGCCTGCCGGCACTGATCGTTGTGGGGTTGTTCGGCACCTACTTGCTGTTCGCATGGCTGGGGTTCGGGCCGCTCACGCGTTGGCTGGCGCCCAAGATCGTGGCCGAGCAGAGCGCGCATCGCCTGACGATCGGAGGCGCCCGCTTCGATCCGTTTCGGCTCACGGTGCAGTTGACCGACGTGAAGCTCAGCGAGCCCGACGACAAGCCCTTGCTGGCGTTCGACGAGTTGTGGGTCGACTTCGAGCTCGAAAGCGTGTTCAAGCGTGCCTACGTGTTCAAGCACGTGCGACTCACGGCACCCGACGCGCTGCTGGACATCGATCCCAACGGCCAGCTCAATTGGGCGCGCTTCGTCGAGGCGTTCGGCGGTGCGCCGAAAGCCGAAGCCGCAGAGAAGAAGGCGTTGCCTCGCGTGCTGATCCATCATGCGGTGCTGCAAACTGGCCGCGTCGGTGTCGAGGACCGGCGCACCGGCAGCAGCTTTCGCACCGCGGCCGAGCCGCTTGATGTGGAGCTGCACGAGCTGTCGACGCTGCCCGAGGACAAAGGCGACCATGTGGTGTCGTTGCGCACGTCGTTCGGCGCGCTCGTGCGCTGGAAGGGTGAGTTGGGCCTGAACCCGCTCACGGCGCGCGGCGACGTGTCCGTCGACGAGCTGCAGCTGCAGCGCATCTGGCCCTATCTGCGCCGCCCCCTGCGCATCGCGCCGCCGGAAGGCCAGGTCAACCTCACGTTCGCCTACCGTGTGGCTCAAGAACAGGGTCGCCTGGCCGCACACGTCGAACAGTTCGCGCTGCAGGTGAAGCAGCTGGCAGTGCGCGGCGTTGACGACCGCGAGGCGGCGCTGTCGTTCGACCGAGTGGCGGTGAGCGGCGGCCGCTTCGACTTGGCATCGCGCA
>DATKJN010000333.1:0-3993 GCA_035543655.1 Burkholderiaceae bacterium
TTGGACCTGCCGTTGCACGGGCAACTGGCCGTCTACCATCGCCATCGCGGTCCGCGCACCGCACGTGTGATCCGCGAATCCGACGAGATGGGCGAGCTCTACCACATCGCCGATGCCGATACGATGCGCCAAGCCTTCGCCCAGCGAGACATCGCGCGCTCGCGCAACGATTGGCTGTACCCGTACGACCCGTGGACGGTCGCGCTGGAATGACCCTCAGGCCGTGCTGAGCACAGGCTGTCCGAGGCGCCCCGTGACCACCATGCGGATGTAGGGCTTCTTGCAGGTGACCAGTTCGTGCGTGGTCCCGAGTTCCGCCTGCCAGCGCCGCGCCACGGCGCGCTCGTCTTCGCGCCAGGCGTCGTCGAGCAGGATCACGCAGCCAGCCTGCAGGTGCTCACGCATCACCGGCACCAACCCATAGCGCCCTCCCAACGTGCCGGAAGGCGGCCCATCACAAACAACCAACGCGAACTGCCCAGGCAGTTCCGCCAGCGGTGGGTCGTACCAATCGAATCCGTCGTAGTGCTTGAGGGGCGCCGTGCTGACGCGCACCGCCGACAGCTTGTACCGAGCCACGCTGCGATGGATCCTGGTGCTCCATTCGCGCTCGTGCTCGAGCGCCCAGTGCTCGAACCCATTGCGTTGCGCCACCACACCCAGCAGCAGCGTCGACAGGCCCGAACCACATTCCAAGGTCGGCCCGTTGGCCTTCAGGGCCTGCGTGATGCACACGCGAAGGTACTCCTCCTGTGCGCTCCAGCCCGGGTTGCCCCACGCGGCGATCAACTGGGCCAGCACGGGGCTGTCCGCGGCCACTGCGGCCTCGGGATCCGCGGCAAAACGGCGCATCGCGGAGTCCAAGTGCCATGCCCCGTACACACGACGCATCCATCGCCGCGCGCGCGGCGGCAGGACCGCCCGAACGATGCTCAACGGGGAAAGCTCAGCCATCGCGTCGCGCCGTGATGGCGCATGGCCCCGAACTGGGGCCCCGCCAAGCGAGAGGGCACATGACAGCGAACCTCATGGCGTCGAACTATCCACGCTTGCAATACACGTGGCGACAGTGGGGCTTACGGATGTCTGTTCAGGCTTGGCGCGGACCATCGACCATCAAGTTTTGGCAGAAATCAGTAACGGCCGGTGATGCCGGCCATGCGCAAGAACCAGTTGGCGCACCAAGCCACGAAGCCACGCAGCACCACCGGGCGCCAGCCGATGGCCCGCGAAGCGTCGGTGACCTCGCGCGAGACGGCAATGGCGGCGTCGAAACGCTGCGACAGCTCACGCGTGAAGTGGGCGTCTTGCACAATTACGTTGGCCTCCAGATTGAGCAGCAGCGACAACGGATCGATGTTGGAGCTGCCCACCGTGGCCCACTCGCCGTCGACCAGCGCCACCTTGGCATGCAGGAACGCCGGCGTGTACTCGTAGATCTGCACGCCGTGCCGGCGCAACTCGTCGTACTGCACCTGCGCCGCCAAGGCGGCAAAGCGGTAGTCGACCTTGCCTTGCAGCAGCAGACGCACGCGCGTGCCGCGCTGCGCGGCGCGGAACAGCGCGCGCCGAAAGCGCTGGCCGGGGTAGAAGTACGGCGTGACCAGGTCGACGCGCTCGCGCGCGCGCAACACCGCCTCGATGTATGCGCGTTCGATCGAGCGCCGCTGGCGCAGGTTGTCGCGGACGACGAAGGCCGCCACCACCGGCTGCAGCGGTTGCAGTTGCATGCTGGGCCGCGGCACCATGCGCAGGCGCTGCATCACGCGGCGCACGCGCGCCATCGGCTGGGCGCTCTTGGCGAGCGACACCATCTCCTCCTTCCAGTCGGCGCCCATTGCGGCCCGGGTCCACACCGCGCGCGCCGATTGCGCGGCGCTGGCGGCGACCGGGCCGCGCACTTCGACGGCAAAGTCCAGCCGCGGCGCATCGGACGAGCCATGGCGCAGGTCGACACGGTCATCGATGATGTTGATGCCGCCGACAAAACCGATCTCGCGGTCCACCGTACACAGCTTCTGGTGCAGGCGGCGCAGCTGGCCGGGCTGCAACAGGCTCCACCAGCTGCCGACCGGGCGGAACACCACCAGCTCGACCTCGGGCTGCGGCATCCATTCGCGCAACCGCGCCAGCGTGCCCTTGGAGCCGAAGCCGTCGACCACCACGCACACGCGCACGCCACGCCGCCCCGCCTCGCGCAAGGCATCGGCCATCGCGCGACCGGCGTCGTCGTCGTGAAAGATGTAGGTGGCCAGCAACACCTCGCGCCGCGCCTGCGCGATGGCGCGGTGCATGGCCGGGAACAACTCGTCGCCCCCTTGCAGCAGCCGCACCTGGTTGTCGCCGATGAACTCGGGGGCGCTGCGACGCGCCCACGCCGCGCCCACCGGCATCAGCACACGGCTGGAATCCACGGTGTCGGCGCGTTGGCTCATGGGTCAGTCGGCTTCGAGCTCGACCACCAGCGGCAGGTGGTCGGACATGCGCGCCCACGCCGCGCCGCGCGGCACTTCGAGCGATGTGCAACGAAAGCCGCGCGTGTACACGCGGTCCAGCGCGAACACCGGCACGCGTGACGGAAACGTGGGGCGCAGGCGCGCCGCACCGCTGTGCAGCTCGGCGCGCTGCAGGCCGATGGTGCGCATCGGTGCATCGAGGCGCTCGTTCCAGTCGTTGAAATCACCGGCCACCAGCACCGGGGCCTGGCGCGGCACGAACTGGGTGATGAAACGCGACAGGTACTGCACCTGCTGCAGCCGGCCACCGTGGGTCAGGCCGAAGTGCGCCACCACCGCGTGCACGGTGTGGCCCTGCCAGTGCACCGGCACGTGCAGCAGGCCGCGCTGCTCGAAGCGGTGCGCGCTGACGTCGTGGTGGTCCACGTCGCCCATCGGCCAGCGCGACAACAGCGCGTTGCCGTGCTCGCCATGGCGTGTGATCGCGTTGGTGCGGTAGGCCACGTCGTAGCCTTCGGGTGCCAGGTAGTCGGCCTGGCCCTGTTCGGGCCAGCCGAACCAGGTGCGCTCGAACCGACGCGCCTCGCGCCGATGAAACAGCCGCACCTCCTGCAGGAAGACCAGGTCCGCGTCGAGCGCCTCGACGCCGAGGCCGAGGTTGTGGATCTCCAGACGCTTGCGCAGGCCCAAGCCACGCACGCCCTTGTGGATGTTGTAGGTGGCCACGCGCAGGCGCGAGCTGTCGTACAGCGTCGAGGGCGCGAATCTGGACGCACCGGGCCCCAGCCGGCTCGGCCGCGTGATGGTCATGGCGCCGCCCCGCCTTGTACGAAGCGCGGCAAGTGCAGGATCGCCTCGGCATTGCTGGGCGAAAAGCAGTGATCGGCCGCCGCGTGGTACGGCAGCCACCGGTGGCGCAGATGCTCGCGCGGATTCAGTGTGACCGCGATGCCGGCGGGCACCGTGAGCCCGAACACGTGCTCGGTGTTGTGGCTCACGCCCGGCGCATACCGGCTGCGCCAGACCGGATAGATCTCGTACACGTTTGACAGCGCCCAGTCGCGCAGCGCTTCGGTCGGCACCGCGGCCGAGCCGATCGCGATGCCGGTCTCTTCGGCCACCTCGCGCACGCAGGTTTCGCGCAGCGGCTCGTCGGTGCGGTCTTTCGAGCCGGTCACGCTCTGCCAATACCCCGGCTTGTCGGCGCGCTCGATCAGCAACACCTCCAGCGCCGGGGTGTGGATCACGACCAGCACCGATTCCGGGATCTTGTACGGGCGATCCGTCACACCCAGGCCGGGGCAAGCATCGGACCCAAGCTCACGCCGCCGGTGACGGGTTGCGCAGCCGGATGTGCAGCTCGCGCAACTGCGCCTCGTCGACCGGCCCCGGGGCACCGGTGAGCAGGTCTTGCGCGCGCTGCGTCTTCGGAAACGCGATCACGTCGCGGATCGAGTCGGCCTTGGCCATCATCGTGACGATGCGATCGAGCCCGAACGCGATGCCGCCGTGCGGCGGCGCGCCGTACTGCAGCGCA
>DATKJN010000334.1:0-7705 GCA_035543655.1 Burkholderiaceae bacterium
CGACGGCGGCACTTCCTCGAAGGTGGCCAGGCCATGCAGCACGTGGTGGGCGTAGATCGCCTGGATGGCCTGCATGTCGGTCTCGGCCGCATCGCGAACCAGGACCTCGGCGGTCAGAACGTCGGGCATCGAGGACATGCGCGCAGCATGCCTGTAGCGCAAGAATAATCATAGCTTTGTCGTCTTATGCAAAGCATAAGATTCTCTTTGCATGAGCAAGCCCCTCAACCTCGGCCATGTGCGAACCTTTGTCAGCGTGGTGAAGCACGGGAGCTTCTCGGCCGCAGCGCAGCGCCTCGACATCACGCAGCCGGCGGTGAGCCTGCAGATCCGTCAGTTGGAGAAACGCCTCGGCACCCGCCTGATCGAACGCGTGGGCCGGCGCGCCCGGCCCACCGCCGCGGGTGCCGAACTGCTGGCGCACGCCGAACAGATCGATGCCGTGGTGTCCTCGGCGCTCGATGCCGTGACGCGACGTGCCACCGGTGCGATGGGCCGTGTGCGCCTGGGCACCGGCGCGACCGCATGCATCTTCTTGCTGCCGCGGATTCTCAAAGACCTGCGCCATCGCTTCCCGCAGCTCGAGATCACGGTGAGCACCGGCAACACCGCCGACATCGTGAAGGCGATCGAGGACAACGTGCTCGATCTGGGCCTGGTGACGTTGCCCGCCAGCGGGCGCGCGTTCGACATCACGCCGGTGCTCGACGACGAGTTCGTCGTGATCGCGCCGCGCGCGTTGAAGCTGCCGGCACGCGTGACGGCAGCCGCGCTGGCGACGAAACCGGTGTTGCTGTTCGAGCCGGGTGGCAACACGCGCAAGATCACCGACGGATGGTTTGCTGCCAGCGGCGTCACGCTCAAGCCGGTGATGTCGCTGGGCAGCGTCGAGGCGATCAAGTCACTGGTGGCAGCCGGGCTCGGGTGCGCGATCTTGCCAGCGATGGCGGCGCGCCACACGCGCGGCACCGATCTCGTGGTGCAGCCGCTGTCGCCGCGTCTGCACCGCACGCTGGCTGTCGTGATTCGGCGCGACAAGCAGCTGCATGCCGGGCTGAGCGATCTGGTGCGTGCGCTGAAAGCACTCGCCAAAGAGCGCTCGGCACGCTGACCGCGCCCTCACAGCGGCTGCAATTGGCAGCTGTAGCGCAACAGCAGCGGATGGGCGGGCGTGCCGCAGACGCAGCGATCGAGCACCAACGGATCGATGCCGCAAGAACGGATGATGCGTATCACCTCGTCGGCGCGCTGCAGCCCACGCGCATGGTGCCCCCACGCGCACACCACATGGCCGCCACCGCGGTGCGTGGCTTGCGCCGTGGTGTGGATCCAATCGTCGTTGTGCGGGCCGACCGGATAGCCGGCGGCACGCAGGTCCTTCGGGTAGCGCGCCGCGTGCGCATACAGGTTGACCACGTCGATGCCGGCGTAGCCGAAGCGCTTGGCAAATCCCATGCATTTGCGGATCGTGGCGTCGTCGTCTGCTTCGTCGGCATGACTGGGGTTGAGCATGATGAAGCACAACGTTCCGCGGCCGAACGGCCACACGCGACTCAGGTGGTAGCGATAGCGACGGTCGGGGCTGAACACCGCGCTGCGGATGATGCCGCCGTCGTCGCGAGACGACGCGGGGTCCGGGGCTGCAGGCACTGGCATGACGGCGCACACTGTGCGCCGCGCAGCGACGACCGCGTTACATGTTGTGTACGGGCTGTTGTCGCGCCTCAGAGTTCGGCGGCCGGCGTGTGTCCGAGATGCTCGGACAACTGCCGCGCAATGCGCGCGAGCGGCGCGCGCACCGCGGTGAGTTTCTGGTGTGTCAAGCGATGCTTGGGGCCCACCACGCACATCGAGCCTGCCACCTCGCCCGTGTGGCTGAACACCGGCATCGCCACGCAGCGCAGACCCTCGAACTGCTCCTCATCATCGATCGCATAGCCGGCGCTGCGAATGCGCCGCAACTCGGATTCGAACGCGGCCACGGTGGTGATGGTCTTGGGTGTGAGCGCGGTCATCGGCTGGCGCCGCAGCGCTGCACGCACCTCGGCCGCTGGCAACCAGCCTGCGATGGCCTTGCCCACTGCGGTGCAATAGATCGGGCGCTCGCCGCCGAGGTCTTGCACCACGCGCACCGGTCCGTCGTGTTCGCGTTTGGCCGCGATGGTCACGATGCCGTCGGTCCATGCCGCCACGCTCGTGCCTTCACCGGTCTCGTGGGTCAGGCGCTCGAGCAGCGGCTGGGCCAGCTCGCCGATCTGCGCCACGCTCCATTTGCGGCCGGTGAGCTGGTAAGGGCGGGCCGACAGCGAATAACAACGCGTGTGGTCATCCTGACGCAGCCAGCCGAGCGCCACCAGCGTCTGCATGATGTGATGCGCCGTGCTGCGATGCAGGCCAAGGCGGCGTGCCGCTTCGGCCAGCTGCAGTGGCGCACCGGCGGCTGCGAGCAGCTCGATCACCGCCAGGCCGCGTTCGAGCGACCGGTGCGTGCTGGCACCGGGCACCGGCGCACGTGGTATCGGCATGCGGGCGGGTGCCGCGGGGGTGCTGGTCTGTTGTTTCATCTTATGCAACGCACCTTGTGGATTCGTCTCATTTGTTAGATTAGCCGCAGCAGCCGCATTCGAACAAGCGGCGCTACACAAGGAGACAGGCATGCATGCGGTTCGGATCGCACGCTGGGCTGGCGCGGCCGCGGGCTTGTTGCTCGTGCTCAATGCGTTCGGCCAAGCGCCCAAGACCTACTCGCTCAAATTCAACCACGTGCTTGGGCCCAAGGAGCCCTACCACGACGGCTTCACCAAGTGGGCCAAGCGCGTCGAGGAGCGCACCAAGGGCGGTTTGAAGATCGACGTGTTCCACAGTGCCCAACTCGGCAAGGAAGAAGACATCATCGAGCAGATGCGCCAGGGCGCCAACCTGGGGCAGAACACCGACTCCGCGCGCCTGGGCAACTACGTGCCGCAGATGGCGGTGATGAACGGCCCGTATTTCGTCGAATCGCTGGAGGAGGTGGCCAAGCTGCGCAAGGCGCCCAGCGTGGTCAAGTGGCAGGAAGAACTCGCGGCGAAGCATGGCCTGAAGGTGGTGTGCTTCAACTGGGTGCAGGGCTATCGCCACTTCTTCACCAACAAGCCGGTGAAGAAGCCCGATGACCTCAAGGGCCAGCGCGTGCGCACGCCGCCCGCGCCGATCTGGCAGGAGTCGGTGCGCGCGCTCGGCGCTTCGCCGGTGGCGATGGCGTTCGGCGAGATGTACCCGGCGCTGCAGCAGAAGGCGATCGACGGTGTCGAACTGGTCTACAACAACATTCCGGGCGGTCGCTTCTACGAAGTGCTCAAGCACGTGGCCGAGACCCGGCACATCCTGTTGATCAACTTCGAAGTGGTTGGTAGCAAGTGGTACGACACCCTGCCACCTGAGTATCAGACCGCTCTGACCGACGAGTGCGACAAGGCGGGCGAGGAAACCAGCCGCGAGATCATGCGGCTGGAGGGCGAGGTGAAGCAGCAGTTGAAGCAGCGCGGCATGACGGTGACCGAAGACGTCGACCTCGCGGCATTCCGCAAGGCCGGCGACAAGGCCTACGAACAGCTCAAGCTGATCGACGCGAAGAACGCCGTCCACAAGGAAATCGGCAAGCAATAACGATCGCGGCGGATGCAAGCGCTGTACCGCCGCTTCTGCGCGCTCCAGGCCTGGTGGGCCGCGGGCTTTCTGCTCGCGATGGTGGCGCTGATCTTTCTGGGCGGCGTGGCGCGCATGGCCGGCCACCCGCTCAACTGGACCGGCGACGTCGCCACCGCGCTGTTCGCGTGGGCGTGTTTTCTGTGCGCCGACATCGCGTGGCGGCGCAACAGCCTGATGGCGATCGAGCTCGTCACCAGCCGACTGCCGGCGCTGGCGCAGCGCGTGGTGCGCTTTGCCAACTACACGATCATCTGCGGCTTCCTGCTCTACGTGATGGGCTGGGGCACGTACCTGTCCTGGGTCAGCCGCGGCCGCAGCTTCCAGGGCATGGCCGACGTGAGTTATTCGTGGGTCACGATGAGCATGCCGATCGGTGCGCTGATGCTGCTGGTGACCACCGCCATCAAGATGCGCGACGAGTGGCACGGACAGGTGGCGCGCAACGTGGCGATCGACGTGATCTGAGCCCACATGCTGATCGTCTGCATCGCGTTGGCCGTGTTTCTGCTGATGGGCATGCCGGTGGCGTTCGCGGTCGGCATCTCGGGTTGCCTGTTCTTCGTGCAGCACCCCGAGCTGCCCGCCACGATCCCGATCCAGATCACCGTCACCGAGACGCAGAACTTCGCGCTGCTGGCGGTGCCGCTGTTCATCCTGGCTGGCAACGTGATGAACCACTCGGGCATCACCAGGCATCTGCTCGAGCTCGCCACCGTGCTCACCGGCCGCCTGCGCGGCGGGCTGGCGCAGGTGTCGATCGCGCTGTCCACGCTGATGAGCGGGGTCACCGGCTCGTGCATCGCCGATGCGGCGATGAACTCGCGCCTGCTCGGCGGCGAGATGCTCAAGCGCGGCTTCTCGCGCGGCTATGCGGCCGGCGTGTTGTCCTATGGCTCGTTGATGGCGCCGATCATCCCACCGGGCATTGGCTTCATCCTCTATGGGACCGTCGGCCAGGTGTCCATCGGCCGGCTGTTCGCCGCCGGTGTGATTCCCGGCCTGATGCTGTGGGGCGCGATGGCGATGGCGATCTCGGTCACCGCGCGCCGCCGGGGCTACCAGCCCGAGCGCGCGCAGCGGCCCACGCTGCGCGAGATCGGCCGCACGTCGAGGGCCGCGGTGTGGGCGATCCTGTTCCCGGTGATGCTGCTGCTCGGCTTGCGCATGGGCGTGTTCACGCCCTCCGAGATCGGTGCCTTCGCGGTCGTGTATGCCGCCGCGGTCGGCGTGTTCGCTTACCGGCAGCTCAAGCGCGCCGGCATGCGCGAGGCGCTCGAAGGCAGCCTGGTCGACGTGGGCGCGGTGATGTTCCTGCTCGCGTTGTCGGCGATCTTCGGCTACGGCATCGTGTTCGAGAAGATCCCGGAGGCCATCTCGTCGTGGCTGCTGGACCTCACCGACAACCCGCATGCGGTGCTGGTGCTGATCGTGCTGTTCATCCTCGCGGCCGGCACCTTCATGGAAGGCTCGGTGCTGATCATCATGCTCACGCCGATTTTCCTGCCGTTGGTCTCGCAGATCGGTGTCGACCCGGTGCACTTCGGCCTGGTGTTCATCATTGCCGCCACCATCGGCAACTTCACGCCGCCGGTGGGCGGCGCGATGTTCGTGGTGTGCCAGATCCTGCGCTGCCCGATTGGCGAGTACACGCGCGAATCGATGCCGTTCCTGATCGCCACGAGTGCGGTGGCGGTGCTGTTGATCTTCGTGCCCGAGATCGTGCTGTGGCTGCCGAACCTGATGTTCGGTCCGCCTTGACTCCGGAGCCGGGGCGTCGGACGACGGTGGCCTGAGCGATACTGCCTGCACCTCGCGCATCCCGTTTGCCGGACACCGCCCATGGCTGCCACCGACGTCCCGAGAAAGCCGTTCTCGATGATCCGGGAATTTCACCTCGCCGACTGGTTCACGCTCGGCAACGCCATCTGCGGCACCGGCGCGCTGTTCTCGGTGATGACCTACCTGCAGGCGCAGGACGTGCGGCACATCCACTTTGCTTGCGCGCGGGTGCTGGCGGCCCTGGTGTTCGACGTGCTCGACGGTCGCATCGCGCGCTGGCGCCAGAAGAGCTCGGCGCTCGGCCGCGAGCTCGATTCACTGGCCGACGTGATCTCGTTCGGCGTGGCGCCGGCAGTCATCGCCTATGGCTGTGGCATGCAAGGCCTGTACGACCGCATCGTGCTCGGCTACTTCGTGGCCTGCGGCGTGTCGCGCCTGGCGCGTTTCAACGTGACTGCCGAAACGCTGTCGGGGGGCACGGGCAAGGTCAAGTACTTCGAGGGCACACCGATCCCGAGCTCGATCGTGCTGGTGTTCGTCCTGGCCGCCGCCGCATGGTCGGGTGCGATCGGCGACAGCCTTTGGGGCGGCGCCTGGACCATCGGCGGCTTCAAGCTGCATCCGCTGGTGCTGCTGTTTGCCCTGTCGGGTTCGCTGATGATCAGCCGCATCCGCATCCCCAAGGTGTAGGTCGCGCGGCCCGTCGAGCTCCAAGCGCGTTGGTTGGCCGTGTCATGCGGTAGGAGAGCGCGGGTGCAACGACGCGCCGCCTTCCTACACCGCCCGCGAGTCCCGGTGCCTATGCTGCGCTCACCATCGACTCACGCTGGAAAGCACACGATGAACAGCCCAGTCCGCAACGAACGCATCGCGATCGAAGGGATGATCGAATGCCACAACGCCGCCGGTGACCGTTGGCGGGTGCTGCGCTGGCGACGGCAGGTCGACGCGGGCGCGGCGGGTGAACCGGTGCGCTGGGAATCGACCGGTCCGGCGGTGTTCACGCTGCTGGACGCGTCGGCCGTGATCCAGATCAGCGGCTCGGCGCTGCAGATCGTGGCCAACGGCATGGTGCTTCACGTGGTCGACCATCTCGACGTGCTGCCCGGGCCGACCGATGACGACTTGCGCCCGCGCAGCCTGCGCGGCGACGCCCACGCCGGTGAACTTGAAGCCACGATGGCTTGATCCATCGAGCGGTCGCCTTGGCGACCGATGTCAGTGCAACGGCTGCAAGATCCGCCGAAAGCGGTCGATGTCCAGCGGTTTGTGCAGCAGGTAGTCCACGCCCGCCGCTTCGGCGGCGACCTGGTCCTCGGCCGAGGCCGAGCCGGTGACTGCGATCACCACCAATGAGCTGCCCAGCGTGGCGCGCAGGCTTTGCGCGAGGTCGATGCCGCTGGCGCCGGGCAGGCCCAGATCGAGGATCACGCACAGTGGCGCGTGCTCGGCGATGATGGCCTTGGCCTGCTCCGCGCTGGCCGCGGTGTGGACACGGTACCCATCGAGTTCGACCAGCGCCTTCAGTGCCTCGCGTGCATCGGGATCGTCTTCGACGATCACCACCGGCACGTCTTCGGTGTGCGGCCCATTTGCTGTCTCCATGCAGGCATGATCCTTGGTCGATCCACTCGACAGTCCAGGACGAAGGCAATCCGTGTGCCCGCTCTCGGTGCACCGCAAAAGCAAGCGGCCCGGCCGGCTTGGCAGCCGACCGGGCCGGTGCTTACCTCAAAGGTGATCAGTAACGACGGTCGTAGCGATTGGGGATGCCGTCGCCATCGCGGTCGTGACGACGGTTGTCGAAGCGGTCGCGTTGGTTGGGAATGCCGTCGCCGTCCATGTCCCAGCGCGGGTTGTACAGGCGGTCGCGCTGGTTGGGGATGCCGTCGCCGTCGCGGTCCCAGCGGGTGGGTTGGCGGTAGCCGCCGTAGTAAACGGGCGCCTCGTGCACGACGGGCACCGAGTGCACCACCACCGGCACTGGCCGGATGATGGCCGGGACGGGGAACACGGGGCCGTGCGAACCGATGGTCACCGACCAACTGACGTCGGCGGCCTGCGCGGCTCCCATACCCAACACGCCCGTCAGGGCCAGGGCGGCGGTGGCGAGAAGTCGGGTCTTGTTCATGCGTTGCTCCTGTTGTCACGACCTAGCCGGTCGCCTCCCTTCAACGGAGCCCGGCGGCGGCCCGATCACCGGGCAACGTCAAGGCTGCGTAAAGCTCCGTGAAGC
>DATKJN010000335.1:0-5993 GCA_035543655.1 Burkholderiaceae bacterium
CGTGCCGTCGCGAATCAAGTCCCAGGCTTCGCGTGGCGAGGGCGGCAACTGAGGGCACCACCAGGTGACCTGCGGCGCATGTTGCTGCAGCCAAGCCCCCAGCATGCGCGCCTTGAACGACTGCGGCGACGAGCGAAAGCCGTGCAGGTACAGCAGGTGAGTCGGTGCTCGGGTCGGCGCGGGCATCGCCTAGCCGCGCGCCTGCAGGGCGTCGAGCAGCTTGCCGTGGATGCCGCCGAAGCCGCCGTTGCTCATGACCAGCACATGGTCGCCTTTGCGCGCCGCGCGCACGATGTGATCGACCAGCTTGGGCACGCTGTTGGCCACCACCGCCTGCTCGCCCATCGGCGCCAACGCCGCGGCGGCATCCCAGCCGTAGTCGCCCTGCAGGCAGAACGCCAGATCGGCCTCTTCCAGCGCCCAGGGCAGGTGCGAATTCATCGTGCCGAGTTTCATCGTGTTGGAGCGTGGCTCGAACACCGCCAGGATGCGCTGCGGCCGTGTACCCGGCGACGTGACCTCGAGATCGATCTTGCGGCGCAGGCCGGCGATCGTGGTGTGCATCGCGGTCGGGTGGTGCGCGAAGTCGTCGTACACCTTGATGCCGCCGGCCTCGCCGCGCAGCTCCAGGCGGCGCCGCACGTTCTCGAAGCGGGCCAGCGCCGCCGCTGTCACTTCCGGGTCGATGCCCACGTGTTCGGCGGCGGCGAGTGCCGCCAATGCGTTGAGCTGGTTGTGCTCGCCGAGCAGCGACCACTCGATGCGCGCGATCTTCAAGCTGCCGCGCAACACGTCGAACGCGTTGGGTTCGCCGCGCGCGCGCAACGTGCCCGGCTCTTCCTTGCGCGCGCCGAAGCGCTGCACCTCGCTCCAGCAGCCGCGCTCGAGCACCCGCGCCAGCGACGCCTCGCGCGCATTGACGATCAGTCGGCCCTTCGCGGGCACGGTACGCACCAGGTGGTGGAACTGGGTTTCGATGGCCGCCAGGTCGGGAAAGATGTCCGCGTGATCCATCTCGAGGTTGTTGAGGATCGCCGTGCGCGGCCGGTAGTGCACGAACTTGCTGCGCTTGTCGAAGAACGCGGTGTCGTACTCGTCAGCTTCGATCACGAAGCAGTGGCCATCGCCCGCCCGCGCCGAGATGCCGAAGTTCTGCGGCACGCCGCCGACCAGAAAGCCCGGTTTGTGACCCGCGTGCTCGAGGATCCATGCCAGCATCGACGTGGTCGTGGTTTTGCCGTGGGTGCCGGCCACGGCCAGCACGTGGCGGCCGTGCAGCACGTGCTCCGCGAGCCACTCGGGGCCGCTGGCGTACGGCGCACCGGCATCGAGCACCGCTTCGATCAACGGGTTGCCGCGCGTGACCACGTTTCCGACCACGAACAGGTCGGGCTTGATGGCGATCTGGTCGGCGCCGTAGCCTTCGACCAGCTCGATGCCCAGGGCGCGCAACTGGTCGCTCATCGGCGGGTAGACGTTGGCGTCGCAGCCGGTGACCCTGTGGCCGGCCTCGCGCGCAATCGCGGCCAGTCCACCCATGAAGGTGCCGCAAATGCCGAGGATGTGGATGTGCATCGCCAACATTGTAGGAACGCTGCTCGCCGCCTGAGCCGCGAATGCGCCGCGTTTGTCTTCGGTTAACGTGCTGTCATGGCGCTTTTCACCGCGCGGTCGCCGTTCGCCTTTGTCGCCGATCATCCGTGGGCTTATCCCGCGCTGGAGACGGTTCACGTGTTCGGTGTGGCGCTGTTGCTGGGCAATCTGGTGGCGCTGGAGCTGCGCGTGTGGGGACGTGCCCCGCAGTTGCCGGTGGTGGCTCTGGCGCGCCTGTCGCTGTCGATCGCAGTGGCCGGGTTTCTGTTCGCCGCTGCATCGGGCTTGCTGATGTTCTCGAGCCAACCGGGGGAGTTGCTGGCCAACCGCGCCTTCACCCTCAAGATGGGCCTGGTGGCGTGCGCTGGCATCAATGCAGCGCTGTTCCATGCGCGCGACGGATTGCGCAAGCTCGATCGATGGGCCCGGGCCCAGACCGCGTTGTCGTTGGGGCTTTGGATCGCCGTCATGATTTGCGGCCGCTGGATCGCCTACCGCTGAACCGCTCGAGGAGCTGCACCATGCAACGTCGCCCCTTCCTTGTCGCCAGCGGTGCGCTGCTGGCGCTGCCGACCTGGGCCCACCACGGTTGGAGCAGCTTCGACCAGAACCGCCCGATCTACCTGGAGGGCAAGGCACGCAAGGTGGTCTGGCGCAACCCGCATGTGGAGTTCGAGCTCGAGCTGCCGGCAGACTTGAAGTTGCCGCCCGATCTGGCCCGTCGGCCGGTACCAGCGCAGAGTGCGCCGGTCGATGGCCCCAAGCTGCTCGCCGCAGCGCAGTTGCCCAAGCGCAAAGACAAGGTGTGGGAGATCGAGCTCGCCCCGCTGACCCGCATGGAGGCGTGGCAGGTGGCGGAGATCAAGCCCGGCACCGAACTGTCGGTGCTGGGCTTCACGTTCACCGACGAGAAGGGCGAGCCGGTGCTGCGCGCGGAGTATCTTTGGGTTGGCGGCAAGGCCTATGGCCTGCGTTCTTCGCCGGCGTGAGTCTGGCGCCGGCAATCAGAGCTTGAATGCGTCGCGCGCCGCCGCGGCCGTGGCCGCGATGTCGGCCTCGGTGTGCGCGGCACTGACGAAGCCGGCCTCGTACAACGCGGGCGCGAGGTAGACGCCGCGCGACAGCATGCCGTGGAAGAAGCGGTTGAAGCGCTGCTTGTCGGTGGCCATCACCGCGCCATAGTGTTGTGGCAACTGCGCGTTGAAGAAGAAGCCGAACATGCCGCCTTCGCAATCGGCGCTGAATGCGACGCCGCAGTCGCGCGCAGCCACGGACAACGCCTCGACCAACGAACGGGTCCTGGCGGAGAGCGCATCGAAGAACCCCGGCTTGGCGATTTCGCGCAGCGTGGCGAGGCCGCAGGCGGTGGCCACTGGGTTGCCGCTCAGCGTGCCGGCCTGGTACACCGGGCCCAGCGGGGCGAGCTGTTGCATGACGTCGCGCGTGGTGCCGAACGCGGCCAGCGGCATGCCGCCGCCAATGACCTTGCCGAACACGCTGATGTCGGGCTTGAAGCCGGGGATCGCCTCGGCGTAAAGGCTTTGCGCGCCACCGAGGGCCACGCGAAAGCCGGTCATGACCTCGTCGAAGACAAGCAGCGCTCCGTTCTGCGTGCACAGTTCGCGCAGCCGCTTCATGTAAGCCACCTGCGTGCGCACGAAGTTCATGTTGCCGGCGATCGGCTCGATCATCACGCACGCCAGGTCGCGCCCGTGCTCGGCAAACGCGGATTCGAGTTGCAGTAGATGGTTGTACTCGAGCACGATGGTGTGCTGCACCACCTCGGGCGGCACGCCCGCGCTGGTCGGGTGACCGAAAGTTGCGAGCCCCGAACCGGCCTTGACCAGCAGCGCGTCGGCGTGGCCGTGGTAGCAGCCTTCGAACTTGATCAGCTTGTTGCGGCCGGTGGCGCCGCGCGCGAGGCGGATCGCGCTCATGGCGGCTTCGGTGCCGGAGGAGACCAAGCGCACCTGCTCGATGCTGGGGACGTGCGCGATGATGGCTTCGGCGAGTTCGATCTCGGCCTCGGTCGGTGCGCCGAAGCTCAAGCCGCGCGTCGCCGCTTGCTGCACCGCCTCGAGAACGGCGGGATGTCCATGGCCGAGGATCATCGGTCCCCAGGAGCCCACATAGTCGATGTAGCGCTGGTCCTCGGCATCCCACACGTAGGCGCCTTGCGCCCGCGTGATGAAGCGCGGCGTGCCGCCGACGGCGCGGAATGCGCGCACCGGCGAATTCACGCCACCGGGGATCACACGCTGCGCGCGCTCGAAGAGGGCCTGGTTGCGGTCGACCATTCAGTGGATCCGGCGCTGGGCCGGCTTGCCCTTGGCCTCGGCGGGTTCGGATGCGGGCTCGTCGTCGGTCGCGACTTCGCCCGCGGGCGACTCACCCTCTTGTGCCGGCGGCAGCGCCCAGAAGAAGCGATCCGGCAGCACACTGCCCATGCCGGGCCGAAAGCCGGCATCGAGGCTCTGGTCCATGAAGGCGAGGGCTTCGCCGACCGCGGCGTGCAACTCGCTGCCTGCGGCCAGCAGCGCCGCCAGCGCCGCAGAGAGCGTGTCGCCGGCACCGACGAACGCGGTGTCGAACATCTCGAACTTTTCGCCGGTGAGCGCACCTTGCGACGAAGCCAGCACGTTGTCGATGAACTGCTCGGTGCCCTTGGCCGGCAGCATGATGCCGGTGACCAGCACGAATCGCGTGCCGTGTTCGGCCGCCGCCACCGCGAGCTCGCGAGCCGATGCCGGGCGGTCGGAGTCCCAGTCCGGCAGCAGGAAGTCGGTCAGGGTCTTGTGGTTGCCGACCAGCACTTCGGTGGCTGGCAGGATCAGTTCGCGGAACGACTCCAGGTATTGCGACGCGGTGTCGTCGTCGAGCCAGCCGAGGTTCGGCAGGTACGACACCAGCGGGATGTCAGGGTAGTCCGACAGGATCTCGGCCACCGCGCTCACGCCCTCTGCGCTGCCGAGGAAGCCGACCTTCCAGCCCGCGACCGAGATGTCTTCGAGCACCGTGCGTGCCTGTTCGGCGATCGCATCGGCGTCGATCGCGTGCTGGTCGAACACCTCGGCGCTGTCGCGCATCAACAGCGCGGTGGTCACCGGCAGGGCATGCGCACCCATCGCCGACAGGGTCGCCACGTCGCCGGCGACGCCGCCCGCACCGCTCGGATCCGCGGCGTTGAAGCTCATCACGCAGGTCGGCGCGCTGGCCTCTTGCGGTGCCTCGGTGCCGGCGTCGGGTGGGGTGCTGCCAGGCGGCAGATCGGAGCTCATGAGCGGTGCGCGTGACCTCTTGCAGAGGATCGGAAAGGGACTGCGGCCGACCTCTAGAGGATTGTGAAGAATGTTGCGTAGGTGCCTACGCGGCTTCGGCTTTTGCCCAATACGCGTGGATACAATGGTTCATCATTGTAGTGACCGATGCCATTGCCCGTGAGCGAACCGCGCACCTGGATGTGCCTGATATGCGGCTGGATCTATGACGAAGCCGTGGGCGATCCGGAGCACGGACTGGCCCCCGGGACCGCATGGAGCGATGTGCCGATGAACTGGACATGCCCCGAATGCGGTGCGCGCAAAGACGATTTCGAGATGGTGCAGATCTGAACCGTCGACGACTCGACGTCGGCAGCCGGTGACCGACCTTCAAGCCACCCAAGGAGTGCCATTCGTGGATAACGCAGTGTCCGAGGGGGCGCCCTCTACCGCCAAAGTGCTGGTCATCGACGACAGCAACACCATCCGCCGCAGCGCCGAGATCTTCTTGCGCCAAGGCGGCTACGAGGTGGTGCTGGCCGAAGATGGCTTCGATGCGCTGGCCAAGGTCAACGATCACGACCCGCAGCTGATTTTTTGCGACATTTTGATGCCGCGCTTGGACGGCTACCAGACCTGCGCGATCATCAAGCGCAATCCGCGATTCGCTCACGTGCCCGTGATCATGTTGTCGTCGAAAGACGGGCTGTTCGACAAGGCACGCGGTCGGATGGTCGGTTCCGAGGAATACCTGACAAAACCTTTCACGAAGGAGCAGCTCCTGCGCGCAGTGGAGCAATTCAGCCGTTACGCTGAAAAAGGTGTGCAGGGAGCGTGATGCGTCCGCTTTTCGAAGCGGTCTGCAGGAGATTGTGAGATGACGATCAAAAAAGTGCTGCTGGTGGACGACTCCAAGACGGAGTTGCACCATCTGTCGGACATGCTGTCCAAGCGCGGTTACGCCGTGCGCACCGCCGAGAATGGCGAGGAAGCAATGCGCCGGCTCGCCGAGGACAAGCCCGACCTGATTCTGATGGACGTGGTGATGCCCGGCCAAAACGGCTTCCAGCTGACCCGTGCGATCACGCGCGACCCGGCGTTTGCCGACGTGCCGGTGATCATGTGCACCAGCAAAAACCA
>DATKJN010000336.1:0-14075 GCA_035543655.1 Burkholderiaceae bacterium
GCCCACCAGCGACAGGTTGTCCTCCACCTTGTCGTGCGCGAACGGCTCCACCAGCAGCACGGTGCCGCCCGGCGCCAGCGTCTTGGCGGCATGCTGCGCCGCGGCCACCGGGTCGCCGAGGTCGTGCAGCGTGTCGAAGAAGCAGATCAAGCCGTACTGCTGGTCGGGGTAGTCGACGGCCCTCGCCTCGAGAAACTGCGTGCGCGCGCCGACGCCGGCATCGGCGGCGTGCCGCCGGGCCTCGCGGATCGAATCGGCATGCGTGTCGAAGCCATAGAAGCGCGAGTTCGGAAACGCCTCGGCCATCAGCCGCGTCGAGTGGCCATGGCCGCAGCCGACGTCGGCGACCGTGATGCCGGCCTTCAGTTGTTCGACCACGCCGTCGAGCGCGGGCAACCAGTGCGGCACGAGGTTGGCACGGTAGCCGTTGCGGAAGAACGCGGCCACGCCACACGCCAGTCGCGCGTCGTGCTCGCCCCACGACACGCCGCGACCGGTGCGAAACGCCTCGAGCGCTTTCGGCTCGTCGGCCCACAGCGCGGCCGGCAGGTGCCACGCCGGCGGGATGTAGGCCGGGCTCTCCTCGTCGGCCAGCACCATCGCTTGCTCGGGCGTGAGCTCGTAGGTGTCGCTCACCGCGTGGTAGGCCAGGTACTCACTCGCGGCTTGTGAATTGAGCCACTCGCGCACGTATCGCTCGGCGCAGCCGGCGCGCTGCGCGACCTCCTTGGCACTGAGCGGCCCGGCGTAGGCCATCGCCTTGTACAGGCCGAGCTTGCTGCCCAGGCTGATCATCAGGCCGGTGTAGGCCGATGCGAAGTCGCCGATGGCCTTGCCGGCGAAGGCTTCGAGCTTGGATTGATCGATCACGGGGGCGTCCATTGCGGGTCCTTTCGGGATGCAGATTGCGGTTGAAACGTGGCGTGCATCGTCGCGGCTGCGCAGCGAACGCGGCAGAGCTGAAAATGCCCGCAATCGGTTCGTTCGTGCCACCGTGTCCATCACGCACATGCCCAATCCGTCGCAACGCACACCGCCCGCAGGCAAGGCCAGCCTGCACGTCTCGTTGATCGCGCTGCCCGATGCGATGGTGTCGACGCTGGCCGGCTTGTACGACGCGATGAACGCGCCCGCGCTGATGGGGCTGATCGATCCATCGGCCGCCACGGCGCCGTTTCACGTGGAGATCGTGGGCGAACACGCCGGGCCGATGACGCTCGCCAGCGGCGTGCCGTTCACCGTGCAGCGTTCGATCGACACGCTGAATGCCACCGACATCGTCATCGTGCCGTCGATGCTGTTGCGCGGCCCCGCTTGGGTCAAGGGCCGCTACCCCGAACTCGTGGCGTGGCTGCAGCGCATGCATGCGCGCGGCGCGGTGTTGTGCTCGGCCTGCTCGGGCGTCTTCCTGCTCGCCGAGACCGGCGTGTTCGACGGCCGCGACGCCACGGTGCACTTCGTCTACCAGCGCCAGTTCGCCCAGGCGTACCCGCAGGTGCCGATCCATCCGGATCGCGTGCTGGTGATCTCGGGCGCGCGCGAAGAGCTGGTGAGTTCGGGCGCCTCGACGACCTGGCACGACATGGTGCTGTACCTGATTGCGCGTTTTGCCGGCGCCACCGATGCGCAGGCGGTGGCGCGCCTGTACGCGCTGCAGTGGCACCAGGACGGGCTCGCGCCCTACATCACGTTCGAGGGCAAGCGCGACCACGGCGATGCCGAGATCGAGGCCGCGCAGCGCTGGCTGGCCGCGCACTTCTCGATCGCCAACCCGGTCGACGAGATGATCAAGCGCTCCGAGCTCGCCGAACGCACGTTCAAGCGCCGCTTCACGTCGGCCACCGGCCTGCCGCCGATCGCCTACGTGCAGCGGCTGCGCGTCGAAGACGCCAAGAAGCGCCTGGAGCGCACCGACCATTCGGTGGACGACATCAGTTGGCGCGTCGGCTACGAAGACGCCGCGTTCTTTCGCCGCCTGTTCAAGCGCACCACCGGCATGGCGCCGGGCGCATATCGCAAGCGATTTCGCATCCCGGAGTTCGCGCGGCGGTAGCGTTCGCTCACGACAGGGTCGTTGCGCTGGCAGGACAATGCCAGCCGATGCAGCAGCGTTTCCTTCATTGCGTGCGCGCGTGGGTTCGCGCCGGTCTGGCGCTGGCCGCACTCACCGGTTGCGCCACGCCACCGGCGGACACGCCGGTGATCGCGCCACCCACTGCCTCGCCGGACACCGCGCTGCCGTCGACCGCGCCCGCGGCGGCACCTGCCCAGGCCGGCGCGGCGTCGGCGCCGATGGCGGAAGCCGCCGCGTCGGCGCCGGCGGCCGAGCTGCCGCTGGAGCAGCGCTTCGTCGCCTGGGTCAGCGCCTTTCGCGCCACGGCGCTGGCGCAAGGCATCAGCGAAGCCACGCTGCAGTCCGCGTTCGACGGCGTGCAGTACCTGCCGCAGGTGGTCGACCTCGATCGCGCACAACCCGAGTTCACGCGCCCGGTCTGGCAGTACCTCGACAACCTGGTGTCACCGCAGCGCGTGACCCGCGGCGTCGACAAGCTGCAGCAGGTGCGCACGCAGGCCGAGGACGCGGCCGCGCGTTACGGCGTGCCGGCACCCACCCTGGTGGCGATCTGGGGCATCGAGAGCAACTTCGGCGACAACTACGGCAGCACGCCGACGATCGATGCGCTCGCGACGCTCGGCTTCGACGGGCGCCGCGAAGCCTGGGCACGCAGCCAGCTGATGGCCGCGCTCAAGATCGTGCAGAACGGCGACATTGCGCGCTCGCAGATGATCGGTTCGTGGGCCGGTGCAATGGGACAGACGCAGTTCCTGCCGACCAACTTCCTCGCCTATGCGGTCGATGCCGATGGCGATGGCCGGCGCGACATCTGGGGCAGCGCGGCCGACGTGATGGGTTCCACCGCGCACTTCCTACAGCGCGTCGGCTGGCAATCGAGCCAGCCTTGGGGCGTGGAAGTGCAGTTGCCGCCCGGCTTCGACCTCGGCCGGGCCGATGGGCAAACCCGGCAGTCGAGCGCACAGTGGGCTCAGGAAGGGGTGCGCACGTTGAACGGCGCGCCGATGCCCGAGCTGGGCGACGGCGCGATCCTGCTGCCGGCCGGCGTGCGCGGGCCGGCATTTCTGGTCGGCCCGAACTTCCGCACCATCCTGCGCTACAACAACTCGACCAACTATGCGCTCGCGGTCAACCTGCTGGCGCAGCGCATTGCCGGCGGCCCGGGCGTGCAGGCCGCCTGGCCGCGCGAGTTGCAGCCGCTGTCGCGCACGCAGGTGACCGAGCTGCAATCGGCGCTCAACGCGCGCGGCTTCGACGCGGGCTTGGCCGATGGGGCCGCCGGCCCCGCCACGCGCGACGCGCTGCGCCGCTACCAGCGCAGCATCGGCGCGCCGGCCGACGGCTTCCCGACGCTCGAGCTGCTGCAGCGTTTGCAGGCGCCCTGACCCGCTTGAACACGTCAACGCATTCTGTGGGCGGCCGCTGCTCGTACAGAATGCGCGATGACCATCCCATACCACCCCCCGCTGCGCCTCGGCATCCTCGGATGCGCCAACATCGCGCGCCAGTTCGCGCGCGACGTGGCGCCAAGCCGCCAGGTGCGCCTGGCCGCCGTGGCGAGCCGAGACAGCGCCAAGGCCACCGCGTTCGCCGCCGAGTTCGGCATCCCGCGTGCCCACGCGAGCTACGAGGCGCTGCTCGACGACAGCGGCGTCGATGCGATCTACATCCCGCTGCCCAACAGCCTGCACGCCGAGTGGGCGACACGTGCCGCGCAGCGCGGGCGCCATGTGCTGTGCGAGAAGCCGCTGGCGATGACGCTGGACGAGGCGCGCGCGATGTTCGAGTCCGCACGCCGTCACGGCGTGATGCTGCTCGAGGCGTATCCGTGGTGGTTCCAGCCGCAGACCGCGGCGCTGCTCGGCTTGCTGCACGGTGGCGCCATCGGCACCGTGCGGCAGGTGCAGGCCAGCTTCGGCTTCATGCTGCGCGACCCGGCGGGCAGCAACATCCGCTCGATCGCCGCGCTCGGTGGCGGCGCGCTGATGGACGCCGGTTGCTACGGCCTGAGCCTGATCCGGCTGGCCATCGACCGCGCGCCCCACAGCGTGCAGGCCAGCGCGCGCATCGGCCCCACCGGCGTCGACATCGCCACCCAGGCCACGCTGCACTATGCCGATGGCGCGATGGCGCAGCTGTCGTGCGCGATGGACGTGGCGCTGCACCGGCAGGCGTTGATCCTCGGCAGCGACGGCGTGATCAGCACCGAGTTCCTCAACCACACCAGCGAGCATGGCCGCACGCACCCGTGGGGCTATCAGCCGAGCCAGCTGCGCGTGCGCCGCGGCAGCGGCAACGGCCCGTTCGAGACCGTGCGCAGCGCCACCGGCAGCGGGTTCCGCTTCGCCGCCGAGGCCTTCGCGGCAGTGGTGGCTGCGCGCGACTTCGCGGCCGTGGAGCGCGCGGCGAAAGCCAGCCTTGACATCGCGGCCATGCTCGATGCCATCAGCGCCAGCGCACGCTCTGGTGCGACAGTCACGCTTTGACCGCAGGAGCCCCCGCATGATCACCGTCCTCCACGACCAGCGCGAAACCCAGCACGCCGACAGCGTGGTCGAGGGCGATGCGCTGTGGCTCGACGCGTCCGCGATCGATGCGGCCACCGGCTGGGCCTGGAAGCCCGAGGGCCTGTGCCGCGGCGACATCTGCGTGCCGGTGCCGCCGGTGGCCAAGCGCGAACTGGTGCGCGACGACAAGCTCGACGTCGCGGCGATGTGGCGCCGCAGCGGCCAGCCGGTGGTGCACGACACCGCGCGCCGCACCTGGGTGCTGGGCAGCGGTGCGGCGCAGCGTGCGTCGGCGCTGGCCACGCTGCAGGCCCCGGACTTCGAACTGCCCGACCTGTCGGGCCGCACGCACCGGCTGTCGCAGTACCGCGGCCGCAAGGTCTTTCTCGCCACCTGGGCGAGTTGGTGAGGCTGCCGGCTGGACTTGCCCGTGTGGCAGTCGCTGGTGCAAGAGCTGAAGGATCACCCGTTCACCGTGCTCGCGGTGGCCCTGGACCAAGCCGATGCGGCGCGGCCCTGGATCGAGGCCGCCAAGGCCACCTACCCCTGCCTGATCGACCGCGATCACCACGTGGCCGATCTGTACAACCTGGTCAACGTGCCGCAGGCGGTGTGGATCGACGAGCAGGGACGCATCGTGCGGCCTGCGGAGACCGCGGGCTCGACCGATGGCTTTCGCGTGATGGACCGCAAGACGGGCGCGATGCCCGAAGCCGCAAACAGCGAACGCGTGCGTGTGAAGGCCTTGTACATCGACGCGGTGCGCGACTGGGTGCGCAACGGCGCGGCCAGTGTCAACGCGCTCAGCGAGTTGCAGGCCGGCGCGAAACTGCCGGCGCCCGACGACACCATCGCCGAAGCGCATGCAAGGTTCCGGCTCGGGCAACACCTGCTGCGCGAAGGCAAGACCGAGGAAGCGCAGGCGCAGATGGCGCAGGCGGCGCAACTGCACCCCGATTCATGGGCGATGTGGCGGCAGGCCTATGCCAAGAACGAACGGGGGCTCGCCTCCGGCCCGGAGTTCTGGGCCCGCGTCGACGCATTGGGTGACCGGCCGTACTACCCGCAGGCCGACATCGCGCCGGTGCAACGCTGAGGGCGCCGCGCCGTCGTCACGCCGCCGGAGGCTTGATCTCCGAATACACCTTCACCGCGTCGCGCCCGCTGGCCTTGGCGGCATACATCGCGGCGTCGGCGTGGCGCACCAGCGCATCGGCGGTTTCGCCATCGGCCGGGAACAGCGCCACGCCGATCGACGCCCCCACGTGCACGGAAACGCCGTCGATCACGATCGGCTGCGCGATCGTCTGCAGGATGCGGTGCGCGAGGCCGAGTGCGTTCTCCGGCCGATCGGCGCCGCGCTGCAGCACCGCGAACTCGTCGCCACCGAGCCGCGCCACGATGTCGGCATCGCGCGCCAGCACGCGGATGCGCGCCGCGATCTCGGTGAGCACCTGGTCGCCGGCCGCGTGTCCGTAGGTGTCGTTGACCGGCTTGAAGCGGTCGAGATCGATGTAGTGCACCGCGAAACGCGCCATGCTTTGCAGGTTGGGGATCGTGGCGCCCGCCAGGTGCTCGAGAAAGACGGCGCGATTGACCAGCGAGGTCAGTCCGTCATGCCGTGCCACATGCTGCATGCGCTCCTCGTTGCGCTTGCGCTCGGTGATGTCGGTGTAGGTGCGCAGCACGCCGCCGCCATCGATGGGCACGCTCTGCACTTCGATCACCCGGCCGTCGGGGCGCCTGCGGTCGTAGCGGTGCGGCCGATCGAGGATGCCGCCGGCGCGCACGAAGTTCAGGATGTCTTCGGACGTCAACCTGAACTCGTCCTGGTCCCATTGGTGCGACAGCACCGACTCGAAGCTGGGGCGTGAGGTCATCATCGACTCCGGCAGGCCGAGCAACTCGATCGCGCGGCGGTTGCACACCTCGACGGTGCGCTCGGCGTTGACCATCACCACGCCCTGGTCCATGCGCTCCAGCGTGGCCTCCAGCATCGCCGACTTCTCGGCCAGCAGCCGCTCGCTGTCGCGCGCGCGCGCCTCGGCCTGCTGCAACGAGCGCTGCTGGCGCTTCAGCTCGGTGATGTCCACGTGCGCGAACACGCGGCTGCCCTGCGGCCCGCGCTGCTCGATCACGCGGCTCCAGCGCCCGTCGGGCAACGGCACCTCGAACGGCGCGCCGGCGAAACGCATGTTCTCGGCCAGCACCGTGAGGCCTCGTTCGTAGGGCTCGTGCTGCTCGATGCGCGCGTGTTCCCACACGCGCTGGTACACGTCGACCAGCGTCTGTCCGGTGGCAGCCCGCCAGTCGGGCAGTCCGTACATCACGACGAACGCGTGGTTCACCCACGCCAGCATGCCACTGGGCTCGGCCACCGCGACGCCATCGGGCACGTGGTCGAACGCGTCGGCGTTGCTGAAGAAGGGTTCCTGCGGGCGCGACAGCGGGCGCACCGCGTCACCCACCGGAGGGTGCTTGGAAGACTCATCGATCCAGATGCGGATGCGGCCGCCACCGGCCAGCCGCAGCGACGACACGCGCAGGTATCGGCCGCGGTGCGCGAACGCGAACGGCCGCGATTGCGCACGATGCCGCGCCACGCCTTCTTCGACGTAGCGCTCGATCTTGGGCATCTCGTCGGCGTTCAGTCGGCCCTGGTAGTAACGCCGCAGGTTCTCGCGATAGGGCTCGCCGACGTGCACATGGCCATCGTGCTCGGGAAAGAACTCCAGGAAGATGCGGTTCCACAGCACCGTGCAGTCATCGTCGTCGAAGACGCACATCCCGATGCCGAGCCCCTCCAGGGTGGCAGCGATGGTCGCGAGCAAGGCCGAATCGTTCATCGTCGAGTGCAGGCCCGATCCGGCGTCAGCCGGGGGCGGCGCTGCAGCGGCAATTTTGATGGCTGGCCATCGAGCCGCTGCGCAGAGGTGGTCATCGGACTCCCGCCCGATGCCATGCCATTGTCGGCGCATTTCCAGTGCGCCTATCCCATGGGCGGCGCCAGGGCTTTGATGCAGCGCAGAAGGCAGCGCCGCCAGCGCCTGCAACAGCTAACTTTCACGCAAGCACCAGGGCGCCGGGGTGTTCAGCGGGCGTGCGGCGCGCCGGCGCCGCAGGTCGCCATCCGGGATGCAAGGGGCGGCGTGGCGGCCGCCCTCTTCACTGGCGGCGCCGCAGCCGCTGGCCGGTGCGCACGACCACGAAGCTGCCGTCGCGCTCGGCGTTGCAGGGCTCGTCGCCCAGCCGGTACTCGCGCAGGCCTTCCAGTTCGGCGCCGGGGAACGACAGCGTGCCTTCCTCGACGACCTCGGCGTACTCGTCGACGACGAACGGACGGCCGCCTTCGTCGAAGACCTTGAAGCTGCCGGTCTGCAAGACGCTATTGCCCATCTCAACCTCCACCGGTCGTGCTGGCAGCGTACTCCGACGCGGCGGTTTGGCAAGACCCGCGCGCGGGATCGCGCCTTGCTCCCACACTGAAAGAGCAAGCGAGGTCAGGTTGGCCGCAAGCTCGATCAAGTCGGTGCGTGCCTGCGAGCGCACCATGGGTCAGCCTCTTTCAAAGCCATGCCCGCATCCACCCACCCGCTGCCAGCGAGCGAATCTGTGCTCGCCATTGCGCGCGCAATCAAAAACCGCGAGCGAACTGCGGTCGAGACGCTGGACCTCCATGCCGGTCGCATCGCCGAGTTCAACCCGCGCCTGAACGCCCTGGTGGCGCTCGACCTCGAGCAGGCTGCCGCACGCGCCCGCGAAGCCGATGCGGCCCTGGCGCGCGGCGAAATCTGGGGACCGCTGCACGGCGTGCCGTTTGCGCTGAAGGATTGCCACGAGGTCGCCGGCGTGCCGACCACGGCGGGTTCCAAGTGGTTCGAAGGTTTCAAGCCGCCGCGCGATGGCGCCGTGATGCGCAGCCTGCGCGCCGCCGGCGCCATCCTGATGGGCCGCACCAACGTGGCCGAGATGCTGGCCGACTTCCAGTGCACGAACCCGGTGTACGGCCGCACGAACAACCCGTTCGATGCGCAGCGCACGAGCGGCGGCTCGACCGGCGGCGCCGCGGCGGTGGCCAGCGGCATGACGCCGTTCGACATCGGCACCGACCTAGCCGGGTCGATCCGGTTGCCGGCGGCGTTCTGCGGCGTGTATGGATTGAAGCCAACCGAACACCGCGTGTCGCTGGTGGGCGCGTTCCCCAATCCACAGAACCTGGCGCGACAGGTGCGCGGCTTATCGTGCATCGGGCCGCTGGCGCGCCACATCGACGACCTCGCGCTGCTGATGGATCTGTTGGCGCGGCCGAGCGCCGACGACATGGACGTGCCGCCGGTGCCGCTGGTCGAGCCCGCGAGCGGGGCCAATGGCCTGCGCATCGCCTGCGTGCCGTCGCTCGACGGCGGCCCGATCGCCGCGAGCACCGCGCAGGCGCTGCGGCGCGCGGCCGGCACGCTGGCGCGCAGCGGAGCGATCGTCGAGGAAGCCGCCGTGCCGCTGACGGACCTGTCGGGCGACCTGCAGGCACACGGCGAGTTGATGGACATGATGGTGGGCGCGTTCCAACCGGGCAGCAGGCCGAAGCCCACCTTCGAAGACCATCTGCGCGCTGCTGCGCGACGCGAAGACCGTGCCGCGCAGTGGGAGCAATGGTTCGCGCGCTGGGATGCGCTGCTGTGCCCGGTGGCGATGACGAACGCCTTCGCCCATTGCGAGTCGGGCGCACCGATCCCTGTGGATGGCCAGCCGCAACCTTACTTTCGCATCGCGAGCCACCTGGCCATCTTCAACTACACCGGCCATCCGGCACTCTCGGTGCCTGCGGGATTCGACGCGCACGGTTTGCCGCTGGCCGTGCAACTGGTGGCCGCACGGTGGCAGGAGGGCAAGCTGTTGGCGCTGGCGCACGCGCTGCAAGCCGCCTAGAGACACCGCCACACCGGCGCGGCACGACGAAGGCAACTTCAGAGGCGAAGTGCGAGCGCCGGTGTGGGCCGCATGAGCGTCACGCCATCAACAGCAGGCCGGTGGCGGCGAGCGCCAAGGTCCACACCTGGCGCGCCAGCGTGCCGTGCAACAGGCGCGGCTGCATCGCCACGCCGCGGCAGACACCGGTCGCGATCGCACCGGTGGTGAGCAGCATCGCCGCGGTGTGCACGAGCACCGCGGCCAAGGCCAGCACCAGCGAGCCCGCTGCGGTGATCTGGCGTGCAGGTCCATCGGACACGCACAGCGGCACCAGCGCCGGCACCAGCATCAAACCGGCGCCGTGCGCGCTGGCCATCAAGAACGACCACAGTGCGATGCCGGCGTGGCCTGCTCTCTCATGGAACCTGGCGACGCTCGGCTGCACTCGCCGCGGTGCATCGCTGCAGCGCGGCGTCCACGGCTCGGCGCTGCGCACCAACCGGTACGAGGCGGCGGCAACGAGCAGCGCGCCGGCCAGGCTCTGAAACAGCTTGCGGTCCAGCGCCAGGCCCTGCGTCACCAAAGCCGCCACCACTGCCACCGATGCCGCATGGCCGAGCGCGATCGGCAGCAACGCGCGCCGCGCCCGCGCGCTGCCGCCTGTGCGCACGCCGCATGCGGCGGCAAACATCCAGCCGTTGGCCGGGCTCAGCCCATGCAAGGCGCCGAGTCCGGCCACGGCGAGCCAGGGCCACAGGTCTGCCATGGTCCATGCATCCGATTCACGATGGGTCGCGCGCTCAGGCGTGCGCGGCGCAGCCCGGACAGGCGTCGGTCCTCGCCGGCTGCGGTTCGTAGCGGTCGTGGTGGCGCACCCACTCCATCTTGTAGGCCACGTCGCGCTCGTTGCGGCCCAGCGGCGTGAGGTCGAGCAGGTTGTAGGTGCCCATCATCACTTCCACGCCGCGACGGTAAGTGGAGTAGGTGTGGAAGATCTCGCCCGCGTCGTTGCGATAGAACACGCTGATGCCGGGCATCTCCTCGGATTCGAAGGGCTGCCGTCCGTAGTTGTAGGTGACCTCGTTCTTCGCCTGCTCTTGCGGCGTGAAGCTCACGCCGTAGTCAAAGTTGAAGTCGCTGCCGTGCGACGACACCCAGTTGAACTGCCAGCCCATGCGCTGCTTGAAGCGCTGGATCTCGGCCAGCGGTGCCCGCGAGATGGCCACCAGCGTGGTGTCGCGGTGTGCCAGATGCACCGTCATGCCGTCGCTGTGGTCGGCCATGTACGAGCAACTCGGGCAGCCCTGGTCCCACCCGGGCCCGAGCATGAAGTGCTGCACCAGCAACTGCCGCCGCCCTTCGAACAGATCGGCCAGGGTGCGCGGGCCTTGAGCGGTGTGAAACACGTAGTCCTTGTCGACGCGCACCCACGGCAGCGCACGGCGCTCGGCGGCGATGCGGTCGCGCAGGTGAGTGAGCTCGCGTTCATGGGCGAGCAGCGCCTTGCGTTCGGCGAGCCAGCGCTCGCGCGACACGACGGGGTGGCTGTGAACGTTGCTTTGGGTTGCAGTGGTGGTCATGTCTGTGCTCCTGGTTTCGAAGTGCTTCGTCATCGGGTTCATCGTTTCGCCGGCTTCTTCGGTCGGCGCACCGCGCGCACCTTGCCGCCGGCGCCGCCACCGCAATAGAACAAGCCCGCGCCGTCGGACTCCAGGCCGCTGACGCCGGTGCCGGGCGGCATTTCCAGGCGCTCGAGCACGGCGCCGTTGCGCGGATCGATGCGCCGGATGTCGCTCTCGTCGCCATCCCAGGTGCCGTGCCACAACTCGCCGTCGACCCAGGTGACCCCGGTGACGAATCGGTTCGACTCGATGGTGCGCAGAACGGCGCCGGTGTCGGGGTCGATCTGGTGGATCTTGCGTTCGCGGTATTGACCGACCCACAAACTGCCCTCGGCCCACGCCAGGCCCGAGTCGCCGCCGTTGCCGGGCGCCGGGATCGAGGCCACGACGTGGCCGCTGGCGGGATCGATCTTGTCGATGCGCGCTTCGGCGAGCTGGTAGAGGTGCTTGCCGTCGAACGCGGTGCCGGCGTCGCACGCGCGCTCCAGCGTGCGCACGGCGGCACCGCTGGCCGGGTCGAAGGCCACCAGCTTGGCGCCGGTGGCAGCCCACACGCGTTCACCGTCGTGCGTGACGCCATGGACCCGATCGGTGCCGTCGAACGGGCCGTATTCGCGCACGATCTCGGCGGCGCGCGCTGGGGCGGGGTGTCTGTGTGCGGTGCTCATCGTCGTTTGCTCCTGGTGGCGCCTTCGATCGCAGTGCCGTGGCAGCCAATCTACGTGAGCGGCAGCGAAGCGGGGAGTAACAAGATCGTCGTGAATCCGGCCAGCGGCGGCGCCAACCAGCGCTGCGCACGCGCACGCCCGATCGAGCGCACACGTTGCGCGGCCTCCAGCTCGACCAGTGCGCGCTGCACGGTGCGCTGGCTGGCATCGAGTGCCAGCGCCAGCGCCGAAGTGCTCCACGCGGCGCCGTCGGCCAGCAACGCCAGCAGCGAGGCCTGGTCGCCATCGATCGGCGGCACCAACACGGCGACCTGTCGCCCATCGAGGGGCACGAGCTTGAAGCCGCGCTCGCTGGCCTCGATGCGTGCCAGCGGCTTCACCAAGGCGCGCAAGCGGCCGATCTCGACGCGCAGGCGCGCGCGGTGCGTCTCGTCGGGCCGGCGCGTGCGGAACGCGCGCGCGATCAGCTCGCTGCGGTCCACATCGTCGGGCCATGCCTCGGCCAGCGCACGCGCCAACACGAACAGGATCGGCCGCCGCGCCAGCGGCAGCGCGGTGTCGCCGGCACGCAGAGCCCGGCGCAACGCGTCGAGCAGCAGCGTGTGCGTGTCGCGCCACAGCGCTTCCACCTCGTTCAGACGCAGCGGCTCTGCGCGGCCGCCTGCATGCAGCCGCCGCGCAGCCGGGCGATCGAGGGCCGCCCGCGCCTCGGCCACTTCGGCGATCAACGCAGGCACTCCGGTGCGATGGGCCGCGTTGTGCGCACGCGCCAGCGCGATGCCCGCCGGCGACGTGCGCAGCATGCGCAGCGCGATCTCGGCCGCGGCCATCTCGGCCACCGCGGTCAACAGCGGCGGCAATCCGCTGGCGTCGATCGCTGCCAGCGCGGATGCGGCCTCGTCGAGGCGGCCCAGCAACAACAGGCGACGCACCGCGATCAGCTGCGCGTGCAGCGCGTTGGCCCGATCGGCACGGGCCTCGAGCGTGGCCGATGCCGCGGCCAGCGTGCGCGGTGAACCGCCGAGGTCGCGCATGGCCAGCGCCACCTCGGCCTCGGCGACCACGCAGCGCGCACGCGCCAGATCCTCGTGAGCACCGAAGGCACGGGCGGCACGACGCAACAACTCGCGCGCCCGTGCATGCTCGCCGAGCTGGGCCATGGCGATGCCACGCAACGCAAGGGCCGGCGGGTCGTCGCGCAACGCCACGCGTTTGAGGGCGCCGAGCGCGTCGCCGGCGCCCAGCGCGCGCGCGGCCGCGGCGATCAGAGAATCCATTGGGACTTCGGCACCACCGCGTGCATCACACGCGGCAGTCATCAGGGGCCGCGATTGTGCACGCTCCGGATGGCGCATCAACCCCAAGCGACATCGACCGGCATCGGCGATTGCGATAGCACCACGGGTCGCAGGAATCGGCAACACTGTCGCAGGCGCGCGGCACGTGCGGCCAAAAAACTGGGAGTCCCATGCTTCAGATCGTCAACCCGGCGCTGATCGGCGGCATTGCCGCGGCTGCGGTGTTCCTCGGCATTCTTGCGTTCTTGACGATCGGCCGTTTGGTGGGGCGGCGGGTGATCCGGCTGCACGGCAGCGGCGGCCTGGCCAGCACCAGTTCGCTCGAGGCCGCCGTGTTCGCGCTGCTCGGCCTGCTGATCGCGTTCACCTTCTCGGGTGCGCTGGGCCGCTTCGATGGGCGGCGTGCACTGGTGGTGGACGAGGCCAACGCCATCGGCACCGCGTACCTGCGCATCGACTTGCTGCCGGCGGCCGCGCAACCCCGGCTGCGCGAAGCGTTTCGCAGCTACACCGACGCGCGCATCGCCACCTACAAGAAGCTGCCCGACCTGAACGCCGCGAGCGAAGAGCTGGCGCGCTCGCTGCAGTTGCAGACCGAGATCTGGTCACAGGCCATTGCAGGCACGCGACTGCCGGACAGCCGGCCAGCGGCCGAGATGCTGGTGATGCCGGCGCTCAACGCGATGTTCGACATCGCCACGGTGCGCGTGATGGCCACGCAGATGCATCCGCCCACCATCGTCTTCGCGATGCTGATCGGGCTCGCGCTCGCATCGGCCCTGCTCGCCGGCTACCAGAGCGCAGAGGACAAGGGCCACGTCCGCAACGGCCTGCACAAGGTGGGGTTCGCGGCCATCATCGCCCTCACCGTCTACGTGATCATCGACATCGAATACCCACGCCTCGGTTGGATCCGCATCGACGCCGTCGACCAGGTGCTGCTCAACGTGCGCGCCAGCATGAAGTAGCCGAAGATGCTGCCCCCCGAACACCTCACG
>DATKJN010000337.1:0-4561 GCA_035543655.1 Burkholderiaceae bacterium
GGAGCGCAGGTCGGAGTCGATCGACAGCTGCTTGCCGGGCATCGCATCGAGCGAGAAGCGCGCGGCGACCTCGGCCACCCGCTCGGCGCCCTTGGCGATGACGATGAACTGCACCACGGTGATGATCAGGAACACCACCAGGCCGACCACCAGGTTGCCGCCGGCCACCACCTTGCCGAAGGTGTCGATGATGTGGCCTGCGTCGCCGTGCAGCAGGATCATGCGCGTGGTGGCGATCGACAGCGACAACCGGAACAGCGTGGTCATCAGCAGCACGCTGGGGAACACCGAAAACTCCACCGGCGAGGCGATGTACACGCCGAGCAGCAGCAGCACGATGCCCGAGGCGATGTTGGCGGCGACCAGCACGTCGATCAGCCAGGCCGGCAGCGGCAAGATCATCATTGCGACGATCGCGACGATGCCGCCGACCAGGATCAGGTCGCTGTAGCGCGCGAGTGGACTCTCGCGGGTGGCCGCGGCGCTGCGAAAGTAGGCCGACATGGTCATGTCAGTGGCTCCGTTCGGTGAGGGTGCCCGTGGGCGAGACCGCAAAGGTGGCGCTCAGGCGCCGGTAGATCGCGCTGACGTCGCGCACGTAGGCCTGGGTTTCGGGGTAGGGCGGCACGTCGCGGCCGTACTTGTCGACCGCGCCCTCGCCGGCGTTGTAGGCGGCGAGCACCAGGCGCAGGTCGTCGCCGTAGCGGGCGCGCAGCGTGCGCAGGTAGGCGGCGCTGGCACGCGCGTTGGTGTGCGCGTCGAACAGGTGGCGCTCGTCGTTGACGCCGAAACGTTTGCCGGTGGCCGGCATCACCTGCATCACGCCGCGCGCACCGGCCTTGGACTTGGCGTCGGCGTTGTGGCGCGATTCCACGTGTGCGATCGCGTGCAGCAGCAGCGGGTCGATCTGGTGCTCGCGGGCGGCATCGGTGAGCGCGGGGGCCAGCGACAGCACGCGTTCGCCGCCGCGCGGCAGCGGCTTGGCATCGTTGCGCGGCGCGGCCGATGTCGGCGCCTCGGGCGCCGGTGCCAATGCGGGAGGCTCGGCCGGCGTCGTGATCGACACCGCGGGCCGATCGTAGAGATCGAGTTGCGCGGCGCGATGCACCTTCATCGGCGTGGTGAGTGCCGCGCACTGGCTGGTGATCATGCGAAAGCGCTCGCTCGGCTCGACGCCGGAGGCGGCGGCGCCGATCTTCGGCGCCGCGCCGCAGACCTGCGCGCCAGCCAGCGGCGCGAGAGCCAGCATCAGCAGCCCGAGGCCCTGGGAACGGCGGTTGCGCAAATGGCGTCGGAGGACAGAGAGGCCGGGCATGCGGAAACTCCTAGTTGGGAGGGCTGCCGATGCGTTGCGTCGCCTCGACGTCGGGTTCAAGTTTTCGAGGCGCTGCACCATCGGTGCCGGGCGGTGAGGCACGCCCAGACCGCGCCCGGATGCGCCGAACGCGGGTCTCAGGGACCGGCGGGCTTACTTGCCGCGGATCTCGAAGGAGTCCTGCGCCAGCGCGCCGCCAGCGGCGCGCGCGAAGGCGGTGCGCACCTGTTCGATCGACGCCACCGGCAGCGGGTCGAAGTCGGCCGCGTTGAGGTTGGACGGCAGCGCCGGCAACACGTCGGTCTCGGTGGCGAAGCAGGTCACCTGTTCCTGCACGCCGCGCGGGTTCATCACGATCTCGAAGCGCATCGCGCCGGGCAGCTGCAGCCCGCTGTCGGGCTGCACGCGCGAGTCGCGCTGCCAGCGGTTGGGGAAGAAGCGCGTGACCTGGCGCTTTTCGTCTTGCAGGAAGCAGTACACGTGGGCGTCGCGGCTGGGGTGGATCGTGAGCTGCACCGCCTCGCCGCGCGCGAAGCGGCGCACGTTGTTGAGGGTGGCGATGCGCAAGTCCAGCGGCGCGCTCGCCGGCACCGGTGTGGCTTGCGGCCGCGCGGCAGGCGCCACGGCATGGGCCTGCGCCACGGCGGCGGGTGCCAGCCGGCTGGCCACCTGCGGGTGGTCGGCCTTGAGGTAGGCCTGGAAGAACTCGAGCGACAGCTTGGCCTCGCGCGCCTGGCCCATCGCCTCGCGGTAGCGCGCCACCGCATCCTTGAAGGCAGGGTTCACGGTGCCATCGATCGCGCCGTCGTAGGCGCGGCGGTTGCGCAGCTGGAGCTGGAAGTACTGAATGATCTCTGCCGGGCGGGCGGCCATGGTGTCGTACCAGTCGCGGATCTCGGCCTGCACCGATTCGTCGGCATCGCTCGCGCCCAGGCAGGTCCAGTAAGGCACCTTGGCCAGGCGTCCGACCATTTCGATGCTGGCCAACTCGGCCAGCGAGCGCAGGGCCGACGACGGCGCATCCTGCCCCGACCAGGTCGGCTCGAAGGCAACGCCGAACTTGCGCATCTGCACTTGCAGTGAGCCGCCGCCGGCGCGGCGTGCGGTGAGGACGTTGAGCGAGCTGGTGCCGGGCACCAGGCTCATGTCGTGTGAGTTCAGCAGCGCCAGGTCGATGCCGATCACCGAGGCGGCGCCGGCCGCACCGCCACCGTCGGCGGTGCGCAGCAGCGGTGCGCCCTCGATCTGGCGGATCGAGCCGCGCAGCACGTACTGCGGCGCCACCGCGTGGATGTCACGCTTGCCGGCGTTGGCTCCGGCGCCGTCGGCCGACACGACGCGGATGGCGCGGCTGCGCTGGGTCATGTCGGACAGCGCCAGCATCATCAGTTCGCGGGTGCCCGCGGCCTGGCGCTGTGCCGGGTCGGTCAGCTCCTCGATCATCATCGACAGGTCGCGCGTGCCGTGCTCGAGCAGCAGCACGTCCATGCAGCGCAGCGCGGCAGCAAAGCCGCTGGCCGGGGCGGCGGTGGCCGTGCGGATGGGTTCGGAGGCGGTCGGGGCGGTGGCGACACAGCCGGTGAGGGCCAACAGGGCCGCGGCCACCAGCGCACCGATGCGGCCGATCGCGCGATTCGCAGTCATCCTCATCTTGGTCCTTCCACCTGCCGGAGGTTGGTGCGACGGATCCGCCGCCTTGGGCGATCCGCTCGCGGGCTGTTCACCGCCGTCAGTTGCGGCGGCCGGCCATTGGGTTCAATCCGATTGGGAGCGACCCTAGACGAAGCGGAAGATGAGGAACGCCAGCGCCATCGAGGCGATGGTGGCGCCCCACACCGGCGCGGGGATCAGCGCCAGCCACAGCAGGTGCAGATAGCCAGCCGACAGCAGCGAGATGAACAACCGGTCGCCGCGCGTGGTGCGCAGGCCGAGGATGCCGCGCCGCGGCGCCCCGCCGGGCACGCGCCACTCCCAGATGGCCATGATCACCAGCAGCAGCACGATCACGCCGAAGAAGGCGGCGGTCTGCCACGTCCAGGCCATCCAGCCGAGGCCGAAGCCGACGTTGGGCTGCATCAGTGCCCGCCCGGCCGCCCGAAGGGCACTGACGCCCCCTCTGGGGGCAGTGAACGAAGTGAGCGTGCGGGCTTCATCTTTCAGACCCGGCCGAGGGCGAAACCCTTGGCGATGTAGTTGCGCACGAAGTAGATGACGATCGCACCGGGCACGATCGTCAGTGCACCGGCCGCCGCCAGCAGGCCGAGCTCGTAGCCCGAGGTGCTGGCGGTGCGCGTCATCGTGGCGGCGATCGGCTTGGCGTCGACCGAGGTCAGCGTCTTGGCCAGCAGCAGCTCGACCCAGCTGAACATGAAGCAGAAGAACGCCGCCACGCCGATGCCCGCCGCGATGGTGGGCAGGAAGATCTTGATGAAGAAGCGCCAGAACGGGTAGCCGTCGACGAACGCGGTCTCGTCGAGCTCGCGCGGCACGCCGGACATGAAGCCTTCGAGGATCCACACCGCCAGCGGAATGTTGAACAGGCAGTGCGCCAGCGCCACCGCGATGTGGGTGTCGAACAGGTGCAGCGACGAGTACAGCTGGAAGAACGGCAGCGCGAACACCGCCGGCGGCGCCATGCGGTTGGACAACAGCCAGAAGAACAGGTGCTTGTCGCCGAGAAACCGATGGCGCGAGAACGCATAGGCGGCGGGCAGCGCGACCAGCACCGACACGATCGTGTTGAGCAGCACGTAGGTCAGCGAGTTCACGTAGCCCATGTACCAGGTGCGGTCGATGAAGATCTTGCGGTAGTTCTCCAGCGTGAACTGCTGCGGCCACAACGAGAAGCCGCCGAGGATCTCGTTGGTGGTCTTGAACGACATGCTCAAGAGCCAGTAGATCGGCAGCATCAGGAACACGATGTACAGCGTGGGAACGAGGGGTTTGAGCTTGTTCATCGCGTGTTCAAGCCTCGTCGTCTTTGGTCATCACCGTGTAGAACAGCCATGACAACAACAGAATGATCAAAAAGTAGATCAGCGACATCGCGGCCGCCGGGCCGAGGTCGAACTGGCCGAGTGCGATCTTCACCAGGTCGATCGACAGCAACGTGGTCGCGTTGCCCGGGCCACCGCCGGTCAGCACCACCGCCTCGGTGTAGATCATGAAGCTGTCCATGAACCGCAGCAACACGGCGATCAGCAGCACGTGCTTCAGTTTCGGCAGCTGGATGTAGCGGAAGATCGC
>DATKJN010000338.1:0-10322 GCA_035543655.1 Burkholderiaceae bacterium
TCGGAGGGGCCCTTCAGCGGCGATCGCTGAGCGCGTGCGCAATCGTCGACAGGTCGACGTACTCCAGTTCGCTGCCCACCGGCACCCCGCGCGCCAATCGCGTCACCTTGATGCCGCGCGCCGCCAGCGCCTGCGTGATCACATGGGCCGTGGCTTCGCCTTCGGCGGTGAAACTGGTGGCCAGAATGACTTCTTCGATCACACCGTCGGCGGCGCGCTCGAGCAAAGGGGCGATGCCGATGTCGCGCACGCCCACGCCATCGAGAGGACTCAGGCGGCCCATCAACACGAAGTACAGGCCTCGGAAGCTGCCGCTGCGCTCCAGCGCGGCTTGATCGGCCGGCGTTTCCACCACCGCGAGCTGGCGCGCGTCGCGTCGCGGGTCGAGGCAAGTGGTGCAGACCTCGTCTTCGGTGAAGGTGTGGCAGCGCGCGCAGTGGCGCACGCGCTGGTTCGCAGCCTGAAGCGCCGCCGACAGGCGTTGCGCACCTTCGCGATCGTGCTGCAACAGGTGGAACGCCATGCGTTGCGCCGACTTCGCGCCCACCCCAGGCAGACGGCGCAGCGCATCGAGCAGGTCTTGCAGCGCGCGTTCGGTCACGGGCTTCGCATCGCTGCGACGCGCTAGAACGGAAACTTCATGCCCGGGATCTGCGGCATGCCGGCGCTCAGCTTGCCCATCTTCTCCTGCGACGTGGCCTCGGCGCGGCGAATTGCATCGTTGAACGCGGCGGCGACCAGGTCTTCGAGCATGTCCTTGTCATCGGCCAGCAGGCTGGGGTCGATGCTGACGCGCTTGACGTCGTGGCGGCAGGTCATGGTGACCTTGACGAGACCGGCCCCGGCCTCGCCGTCGACCTCGATGGTCGCGAGTTCCTCCTGCGCCTTGCGCAGGTTGTCTTGCATCGCCTGTGCCTGCTTCATCAAGCCGGCCAACTGGTTCTTCATCATGGTGAGGGGTTCCTTTGCACGGGCTTGATCGACCCGGGCACGATGCGCGCGGTCTTGAACTGCGACATCAGTTCGCGCACCACCGGGTCGGTGGTCATCACTTGTTCGGCTTGCTGCTGCGCGCGCGCGCGCGCCGCGGCTTCGCGCAAAGCCGGCGTGTCGCTGGGCACGCCGTCCAGCAGTTCGAGTTCGATCGGTGCGCCGTGCACCGACGCAACGGCCGCGCGCAGCTTGTCGCGCAGCGCGGTCGTGCGCAACGACTCCCGCTCGACGCGCAGGCACCAGCGCGCGCCCTTGTCGCCAGCGGATTCATCGATCCACTGGCTTTGCATGGCGAGCTCACGCACCAACGCCGCGATCAGGCCGCGCTGCACCATCTGTTGCACCAGCACGGCCCAGCGGTCGCCGAGTTCGGTGGGCTGCAACGTCGGTGTGGCGCGAACAGCAGTCGCCGTCGGGACGGCGGGCGCCGCGGTGACGATCGCTTCTTCAGCGGGCTGCACCTCGATCCATGGCGGCGGCTCGGCACTGGCGCCCGGCAGTGATGGCGCGGGCGCCGACGATGTTGCAGGCGCTGCCGACACGGTAACGGCCGGCCCGCGAGCCGGTGCCGTGCGCGGCGCGGACTCCAAGGCCCTGGCGGGGGGGCCCGACGAAGGAAACGCCAGAAAGCGCAACAGCACCATCGTCAGCGCGGCGTATTCGTCGTTCAACAGCTGCAACTCGGCCCGGCCATGCACGGCAATGCTGTACAGCAACTGCGTTTCGTCGGGCTGCAAGAGCACAGCCAGTCGTGTCGCTTCCGGCGTGTCGGGATCATCAGCGTCGAGCGCGTTCGGCGCTGCCTGCGCGACCGCCATCTGCTGCAGCAGCATGGCGATCTCCTCGAGCGTGCCTGCCGCCGACAGCCCGCGCTCGCGCAAGGCATCGACGCCGGCCAGTACGGCGGCGCCGTCGCGCGCAGCGAGCGACTGCACGAAACCAGCCGCAACCGACCGTTCCACACTGCCCAGCATCGCGCGCACCGCCGACTCCTGCAGGCGGCCGGCGCCAAACGCGATGGCCTGGTCGGTGAGCGACAACGCGTCGCGCATCGAGCCGCGTGCGGCGCGAGACAGCAGCCGCACCGAGCCGGCATCGTGTTCCACCTGCTCGGCGGCCAACACATGCGACAGATGCTCCTGCACCGTCTGCGGCGCCATCGGCCGCAGGTTGAACTGCAGGCAGCGGCTCAGCACCGTGGGCAGCATCTTGTCGGGGTCGGTCGTCGCCAGAACGAACTTCAAATAGTCCGGCGGCTCCTCCAGCGTCTTCAGCAGAGCACTGAAGGCGTCTTTGGTGAGCTGGTGCGCCTCGTCGACCATGAAGACCTTGTAGCGGCCCACGCTGGGCTTGTAGGCGGCCCGTTCGATCAACTCGCGGGCCTCGTCAATGCCGCGGTTGGACGCCGCGTCGAGCTCGATGTAGTCCATGAAGCGGTCGGCATCGATCTCGGTGCAGGCCTGGCATTGGCCGCAGGGCTGCGCCGTGACGCCGCCGGTGCCGTCGGGACCGGTGCAGTTCAGGCTCTTGGCCAGGATGCGCGAGACCGTGGTCTTGCCGATGCCGCGCGTGCCGGTGAAGAGGTACGCATGGTGCAGGCGGCCGCTGGCGAGCGCGTTGCTCAACGCACGCACCACGTGCTCTTGTCCGACCATTTCGCCGAAATGGCGCGGTCGGTATTTGCGCGCGAGCACCATCGATCCCATGCGCTGATTCTACGGGGCGCCCTCACGTGCCCGCGGCGCGCGGCACGCATCACCACTGGCCGATAATCCAGATCGATGAAACCCACCGCACCGATCGAGTCGAACGCCACGCTGACCTACGAACAAGCCGGGGTCGACTATGACTTGATCGATCCGCTGAAGGTCAGCGCGCAGCGTGCAGCCGCCACCACGGCAACGCAACTGGCGGCGCACGGCTTCAGCGAATTGACCGCCTCGCGCGGCGAATCGGCCTATGTGGTCGATGTCGGGCCGTTCTACCTGGCGAGCATCGTCGAATGTCTCGGATCGAAGGCATTGGTGGCCGACGAGATGGCGCAGCTCACCGGCAAGAGCTACTACGACAGCATCGCGCAGGACACGATCGCGATGGCGGTGAACGACCTGATCACCGTCGGTGCCACGCCGCTGGTGGTGCAGGCCTATTGGGCCGCAGGCGGCTCAGATTGGTTCGGCAATGCCGCGCGCGCGCAAGCCCTGGTTGCGGGCTGGAAGCGCGCATGCGAGGCTTGCGCGGTGGCTTGGGGTGGCGGCGAGACGCCGGCACTGGCGGGCATCGTCGAGAACGGACGCATCGACCTCGCGGCGTCATGCACCGGCCTGATCAACCCCAAGACACGACTGTCGGTGGGCGAGCGGCTGGGCGCGGACGATGCAATCGTGCTGCTCGAGTCAAGCGGCATCCATGCCAACGGTTTGAGCCTGGCGCGGAAGCTGGTCCAGCGGCTGCCGCAGGGTTACCTGACGCCGGTGCTGCCCGGTTTGAGCTACGGCGATGCGCTGCTCGCGCCGACCGTTCTGTACTCGCCTGTGACCGAGGCGCTGTGGCGTGCCGGCGTGACCCCGCACTATTGCGCCAACATCACCGGCCACGGATGGCGCAAGCTGCTGCGTCATCCGGGGCGTTTCAGCTACCGCGTGCACAGCGTGCCCGAGGTGCCGCCGGTGCTGGGTTTCATCCAGCGCCACGCGCATCTCGACGATCGCGAGGCCTACAGCACCCTCAACATGGGTGCGGGCTTCGCGCTGTTCGTCGCGGCGGGTGACGCGCAGCGCACCGTCGACATCGCGCAGGGGCTCGGCATCGGCGCGCGCATCGCCGGCAAGGTGCATGCCGGGGCCAAGGAATTGCTGATCGAGCCGCTCGGACTGCGCTTCGACGATAACGCCCTGCAACTGCGATGAGGCATCGAAGCGGCGTTTGCGGAGGCACTGGCCTACAATTGCACGCGACGGGCCTCCTCGCATGGAAGCGCGGTCAACCGGGTCAGGTGGGGAACCAAGCAGCCCTAGCCGTTGCAACCAGTGCCGAGGGCAAGGCTCGTCACTTTGGACCCTTGCGCCAGATGCATGCCGTAGGCTTTCAACTAGAAAGGGGTTACCCTAGGTCCCCGAAAGAGTTGCTGCGCCGACGCAACGAATCATCGGCCCCAAACGCCCCAGGTGTTGCCGTTTGCGCCGCGGTGTCAACCCGGCCCGTTGCCCGACGTTAAGATGACGGATTGAGGCCTCGCTCCCTTCCAAGCGCCAGCCGCGAAGGCGTCCAAGACCAGATGAGGGTACATGGTCCGAGCGTCATGGCTTACGTCGCAGTGTCCGCTCCCTCGACTCAACCAGGAGTTAGCCCATGAAGATGAAAACCACACTCTCGCTCGTTGCTGCCGCCGTCGCCCTGCTCTCGCAAAGCGCATTTGCCCAGCAGACCCGCGAGGAACGCAAGGCCGAGACGGCCGGCGCAGTCAAGTCCGGCGAGACCATGAAGGCCGGTGAAGGCGGGCCCGCCGCGGCCAAGCCCACCCAGTCCACCAAGAGCCGTTCCGACCGCAAGGCCGAAACCGCTGCGGCGGTGAAGGCCGGCGACACGCCGAAGGCTGGCGAAGGCGGTCCCGCTGTGGCGAAGCCCACGGAGTCCAGCAAGACCCGCGCAGAGCGCAAGGCCGAAACCGCCGCGGCGGTGAAGGCTGGCGAGACCCCGAAGGCTGGTGAAGCGCCCGCTGGTCAGAAGAAGTAAGCATTGCCCGCGCGCGTCGCGCGCTGGACATGAGAGCGGCCATCCAAGCGGGTGGCCGCTTTTTCTTTTTGGATTGGCTGCCTCAGCTGGCCTGGCGAAAGGCCATCACGGCCTGATTGCGCAGCGTGCGCAGCAGCGACAGTTCCTTTTCACCGGCAGCGATGCTCCCCGGTTGTGCGCGGTCGGCGTAGATCAACGCAAACGTCGCGCCCTTCATCGACAGCGGCAACAGCAGGAAGGTCTGAGCTTGCGCGTTGCGCTGCAGCCAGGCCGGCAGCCGGGCGGCCACGTTCGGCGCGGTGGCATCGGCGATCAATGTGTCCACGCCCTTGTGGCATACCGCGGTCAACAGATTGCTGGGGTTGCCGGGGCTGCCCTGCATCGACACGCTGAACTGCGACGCCATCGCCTGCGCGTTGTCACCCAGTCCGAAGCGGCCCGTGATCAGACCGGTCCTGGGGTCCTTCAGCGCGAACACCACGCAACGAAAGCCCAGCGCCCGGTACATGGTCTCCAGGATCATGCGCAACACTTCGTTCAAGCGGAACGACTCTTGCGCGAGCGTGTTGATCACGTCCTGGATACCGGCGTTGAGTACATCGCCCGGCGGCAGTGCCGGCGGCACGGTCTCGACGCGTGGCATCACCAAGGTGGCAGCGTCTCGTGCTGCGTCAGCCGGCGGCTGAGCGGCGGTCGAGGCCAGGGCCGCGGGCGTGGGCAGGCTCGGCGTGTGTTCGATCAAGCGCCGCGCCGGTGAGTCGCTTGCCAAGCGCAGCCCCATCGCATCGGCCAGTTCCCGCAGCTTGCGGCGCGACGCTTCGACCGCCTGGGTCATCTGCCGCGGCGATACGCCGAGGGCCGTGGCATACCGCGACGTCAGCGCTTCGGGCGTCGCACCGCCCGCTGCATCGCCGCCGCGCAGCACGGCCTCGGCCATCTCGTTGCACACCCGGGCCACCCAGCGCAAGCGCTCGTTGCCCGACTCGATGCGCCGCGTGGGAGCATCCCCCTCGGGCGTGCGCATGCACTGCTGCAGCGTCTCTGGCAAACCCCACGCACGCGCCACGCCGACACCCAACTGCTGAAAGCTCAATCCCAGCACGCGCTGCGAAGCCTGCTCGGCAGAGGGCGCGGCATCGCCCAGCCGCGCCGCATGGGGACGCAGCTCCTCGCGGATCGCCAGTGCCTCCTCCGGCAGATAGAACTCGGTCAGCAAGCGTCCCAGGTTGTGCAACATCGCGCCCAGATAGGACTCTTCCGATTCGCGCGCTTGCAGCGTGATCTCGCTCGCCAACTGGCCGGCCATCAGCGCGCACAGGAACTGTTCTTTCAGTTGGCCTGCATGCTGCTTGTCGTTCATGTGGTCGAGCAGCACCAACGACAGTGCCATGTTGCGCACACCGGCAAAACCCACCAGCGCGATCGCACGCGAGACCGTCGAGATCGTGCCACCGCCGGCATGGCGAAACGACGCGCTGTTCACCAGCCGCAGCAGCTTGTGCGTGAGCGCCACGTCCTTCAGGATTTCGGCGGCCAAGCTGTTCAGGCTTTCGTTGTCGGACGCAGCGACGCGCTGGATGCGCACCACCGCATCGGACAGCGCTGGAAAGTCGCTCTTGTGGCGCATGCGGCGCAACAGAAAGTCCAGCGTGCCGTTCGACACTGGCGCGCCGGCGGGCTCGTCCGTCGACTTGATCCACGCATCGAGCGCCACGACCAACGCACCGGCGCCTTCGAAACGCGCGCCAGGCGCGCGCGCGACGGCGCGCTGCACGATGGCGCGCAAGCCGGCGTCGATCGCGTCGGACTCGGGCAGCACCACGTCTTCGTGGATCGTGCGGTGAAGGGCGCGATGCGGGTCGCGCTCCTGCAGCAGTCGTTTGCCGGTGAGCAGCTCGCCAAGGATCATGCCGGCCGCGAACACATCCATCGTCGGCGTTGGCGCGGTGCCCTGTGCAGCCTCTGGCGACATGTAGCCGGGTGTGCCGCAGATGTGGCCCACACCGTCTGAAACTCGCGCCGCAATGCCGAAGTCCATCACACGCGCCCGTCCATCAGGGTCGAGCAGGATGTTCGATGGCTTCAGGTCGCGGTGAACGATGCCTTGCGCATGCGCGGCACGCAGCGCCTCGAGCACACCGCGCAACAGCGTGACCGCCGCACGCGCCGGCATCGCGCCGCCGGCGCGCAACGCCTCGGCCAACGTGCGGCCGCGCACGAGTTCGAACACGAGATAGGGTTGGCCACTGGCATCGTCGGCCTCGAATACCGGCACGATGTTCGGGTGCGACAAGCGGCTGACGGCGCGTGCCTCGTGCAACCACTGGTTCACCGAGATGGCTTCGGCGCCGGGCAGCAGCAGCTTCAGCGCCACCTCGCGCTCGAGCCGTTCGTCGTGCGCCCGCCAGACCGTGGCCTGTGCACCGCGGCCCAGGGTGTCGATGAGCACGAACCGGCCGACTCGCACCCCCGCCGCGTGTGCGTGCGGACGGGCCAGCGCAGCAGCGCGATCGGGTGCGTTCATGCGGCGTGCCAGGTCGAACGCGGGCCGTCGCGGTCATCGGACCTGTCGTGCGGCGACTGGCCTTGTGCCGCCATCTGCAGGTCGCGAAGGGTCAGGTTGAGCGCGCGCCCATAGCGTTGGGCCACGCGCTGCAGCGCGGCCGTGCTTTGGCGCGCCGTCTGGTGCAATGCATCGACCACTTCGTTGGCGCAGCTGGCCGTCGCGCGAAGCATGTCGTCGTCGTTTTCGATCGCGCGCACGGCGGTGCGCAGGCCGAAGCGGCGGATCATGTGCAGCACCGATTCGTCGAGGCCCCAATGGCGCGCGACCGCGGCGCCGAGCGCATCGATCTCGACCCCAAGCACGGCGAGCGACGCGCTCTCTTCGCTCATGCCGGGTTCCTCCGCCTTGCCTTCTTCCTGCGAAGGCTCCGGCTGCATCAGGCGATCGATCTGCGCCGCCTCTTCTGGAAAGTGGTAGCGCGTGACCAGACGACCCAGGCCCTGCAGCAGGGCCACGAGATGCACCACCTCGGCGTCGTAGCCGGGTGGGCGAAGCAGTTGCGCGATGCGGGCACCCCGCTGCGCGCGTTCGATCGCGCGCTCCAGCTGCGCCGCCGCGCCACTGCCCAGCGGGCCCGGCCAGTCGCGCAGCGACAGGGCCGCCCGGCGCACGCCATCCAGACCCACCATCGCGATCGCGCGACGCATCGTCAGCACCGGTCCGCTGCCGGCGATCATCGCGCCGCGCACCTCGGCGGTATTGACCGCACGCAGCAATTCGAAGGTCAGCGCCGGATCCTGCAACACGATCTCGGCCAGCTCGTTGGTGCGCTCGCGCTCCATCATCGCCAGGCGCGCGGCGCGGCGTGCCGCGCCCGGCAGCGACGGCAGAGCACCGTTGCTGCGCAGGCGGTCGGCCAGCAGTGCCAGCGGGCCGCCATCGGCCGCCTCTTCGGCCTGAATCCAGCCCTCCAGCGCACGCGCCAACGTGCGTGCGCTGTGATAGCGGTGTCGCTCCTGCCGATCGGTCGCTCGATTGGCGATGACTCGCAGCGCCTCAGGCAGCGGCCTTGCCGTGGTCCAGGGCAGGCGTACCACTTCGCGACCTTGCGGTGGCATCAGCGACATGGCCGTCGCCGTGTCGGTCTGCTCCAGCGCATGCTGACCGGTGAGCGCGTAGTGCATCACCAGGCCAAAGGCGAGCACATCGCGTTCGGCATCGCGCCGCTGCGCCTGCAAGCCGGTCACGCTGTGCGCCGGCTCGGCTTGTGTCGTTTGCGCATCGTGAGGCACGGCGGCGGCTTCCAGGCCCAGCAGTCGCGCGTGGCCGCTTTCGTCGATCAACACCATCGTGGCTTGCAGGTCGCGATGCGCCAGGCCGGCCTCGTGCGCAAACGCCAGGCCATCGAGCACCTGCACGCTCCAACCCGCAGCGTCCAATGCCGGCACGCCCTGCGATGCCACCCGTTCGGTCAGCGTGCTGCTGTCGCCGCGCTCGTACACGATGTAAGGCCAGCGGTCGTGCTCGCCGACGTCCACCGCCGGCACCAGGCCGGGATGCGCGACCCGGGTGGCCTTGCGCATCGCCTGCAAGTGGCGCTGCAGATGCACGGCATCGACGGCTTGTGCGCGCGGCATCACGAGCACGCGTTCGGCATCGACCCGCGGGTCGCTGGCCAGCCACACCAGTGTCTGCGCGCTCTTGCCGAGCAGGCGCTGCAGCTTGAACGGGCCGAACGACGGCGAAGCCGCAGGCTGGGCGGCAGTTCGTTTCGCGTCGGAACCGGAATCGGGCGCAGGCATCGGCACAGGAAAGGAAACTCGCGCGACCCACAGGGTCGCTCTTGCACCGATTGAACCCAATGCACCGCGGCCCCGATCGGTCAAAGTGGCCGGCAAGCGCCGGGTTATTCGGATCCGGTTGGGCCCTCGGCCTGCAACTCGTGCAACGCGCCGTCGCCGGTGACGATGGCGGCATGCACTGGCGCGCCATCTGCCAACAATTGCACGGCGGCGCGATAGCGTTCGAGCTGCTGGCGCAGCCCCGGGTCAGCGGCCGCGTCGAGTGCCAGCTTGTAGTCGAGCACCCACCAATGCGCGTCGCGCGCCGAACCGAAGCGAACGAGCCGGTCCAGCCGCAAAGGCGTGCCGTCGTGAACGACGTCGAACTCATCGGCACTCCAGCTGTAGTGAGCCGGATCGAAGAAGCGTTGCAACACGGCGCTGTCCCTGATCGTGCGCGCGTAGTCGGCCACGGCGCCGGCGGCCGACGACGGCAGTTCGAACTCGGCGACCGCGGCGGCGGCGAGCGCCGCATGGTCGGTCGAGCCGGCCGCGGCCCACTGCAGCGCTCGATGCACCGCGCGGCCGAGGCGCGCCCCATACGACGGCGGCACACGCGGCGCCACAGCCGGCGCCGCTTCGGCAGGCGCAACCGACTCCGGCAGCTGCAACACGACGATGGGTCCATCGGCTCCAGCTGCGGCTCGTGACGCCGACGCCATCACTTCAAACCTCTGGCTGTGCGGCAGCACCCGCGACCACCAACCGATGCCCGCGCTGCGGCGTGGCGGCGTGCGGCTGAACAGCAGCATCTCGCGCGCGCGTGTCATCGCGACATACAGCGCGTTGAGTTCCTCGCGCTGCGCGGCGAGCTGCTCGCGCGCCTGCAGATCGACCAACGACGCACACGGCGACGCCATGTCGGCCACGAACGCGACGCGGCGAGGCGCATCCTGCTCGACCGGCCAATCCACCAGCACACCGGGCTCGGATCCGTGGGTTTCCTGCGCATCGGCATCCGCCACCCAGACACAGCGCGCTTCGAGCCCCTTGACCGCGTGGATCGTCATGAGTTGCACCGCGTCGTTGCGTGCCGGCGCCTTCACGCCCAGTGCACGTTGACGCAGCGCGCGCACGAAGCGGTAGACGCTGGCGTGCCGACCGCCCTCGAGCGACAGCGACAGCGCGATCAGGGCGTTGACCGCGGCCAGTGCGGCGACCCGGCGGTCGGCCGGCACCGCAGCCGCCAGTCGGGCCATCAAGTCGCCCTGGTGCACCACACGATCGAGCAGGTCGTGCGGCGGCAG
>DATKJN010000339.1:0-3001 GCA_035543655.1 Burkholderiaceae bacterium
TTCCACGAGATCCTCAACCAGCCGCGTGGCGTCGGCGGCGAGATCCAGCTCACCGACGGCATTTCGTCGCTGCTGAGGCGCGAGAAGGTGTTTGCCTACCGCTACGAAGGCAAGCGCTACGACTGCGGCAGCAAGGACGGCTTCCTGCAGGCGAACGTCGAATTGGCCCTGGCCCACCCCGAGCTGGGGCCGCCATTCCGCGACTACCTGCGCGACCTCAAACCCTAAGGCGCGGTCGCGCGGCGCGCAACGGTCAGCGCCGCTTCAGGTAGTGCACGAACTCGTCGGCCGCGCTGCTCTGCTCGAGCAGTTCGTTGCCGGTCTGGCGCGCAAAGGCCTGGAAGTCGCGCATCGAACCCGGGTCTGTGGCCAGCACCTTCAGCACGTCGCCGCTCTTCATCTCGGCCAAAGCCTTCTTGGCCTTGAGGATCGGCAGCGGACAGTTGAGGCCGCGTGCGTCGAGTTCTTTCTGGGCTTGCATGGGCTGTTCTCGATGGGACTGCCGATTTTACGGGCGCCGCCTGAACTCCATGAACTTCGGCTCGTGCCCGCGACTGCGCAGCCAGTCGGCGAGCGCGTAACCGGTGCCAGCGGGCCAACAAATGATGTCGGCCGGGTCGAACAGCTTGTATTCGGCCAACTCGGGCGACAGCCGCACCTCGCCACGCGCCAACGCGTGGTAGGCGATGATCACCTGATTCATGCGCTCGAACTCGTAGACGCCGATCAGCTTGAGCGCATCGACCTGCAGCGAGGTCTCCTCCATCACCTCGCGCCGGATGCCGTGCTCGGGCGACTCCCCGGCTTCCATGAAACCGGTGATCAGCGCAAACATGCGGCCGGTCCATGCCGCATTGCGCGCCAGCAGCACGCGACCGTCGCGGTCGGCGCACTCGATCACTGCCGCCAGCACCGGCGTCGGGTTGTTCCAGTGCGTCCAGTGGCATGCGGGGCAACGCATGCGCGTCTTCTCGCCGCCGTCTTCGAGTTGTGCACTCGGCTGCAACGCATTCGCGCAGCTGGGGCAATAGCGGTACTCGAACTGCGCCATCGACAAGCGTCAGGCGGGGAACACGCCGGTCGACAAATAGCGGTCGCCGCGGTCGCACACGACGAACACGATGGTGGCGTCTCGCACCTGCTCGGCCACGCGCAGCGCGACCCAGCAGGCACCCGCTGCGGAGATGCCGCCGAACAGGCCCTCCTCGCGCGCGAGGCGCCGCGCCATCTCTTCGGCGTCGGCCTGCGACACCAGCACCAGCTCGTCGACCGCCTTCGGGTCGTAGATCTTCGCCAGGTACTCCTGCGGCCACTTGCGGATGCCCGGGATGCGCGAGCCCTCGTTGGGCTGCGCGCCAATGATGCGCACCGCGGGTTTCTTCTCGCGCAGGTAGCGGCTGACGCCGGTGATGGTGCCGGTGGTGCCCATCGCGCTGACGAAATGCGTGATGCGCCCATCGGTCTGCCGCCACAGCTCAGGGCCGGTGGTCTCGTAGTGCACGCGCGGGTTGTCGGCGTTGGCGAACTGATCGAGCACGCGTCCCTTGCCGTCCTCTTGCATCTGCTCGGCCAGGTCACGCGCGTACTCCATGCCGCCCGAGCGTGGCGTGAGGATCAGCTCTGCCCCAAAGGCCTTCATCGTCTGCGCGCGCTCGACCGACAGGTCTTCCGGCATCACCAGCACCATGCGGTAGCCGCGGATCGCTGCCGCCATCGCCAGCGCGATGCCGGTGTTGCCCGAGGTCGCTTCGATCAGCGTGTCGCCCGGCTTGATGTCGCCGCGCTCTTCGGCGCGCCGGATCATGCTGATGGCGGGGCGATCTTTCACCGAGCCGGCCGGATTGTTGCCTTCGAGCTTGGCCAGGATCACGTTGCCGCGCTCGCTGTTTTCCGCTCCGGACACTCGCTGCAGGCGCACCAGCGGCGTGTGGCCGATCGCGTCTTCGATCGTCGGGTAGTCGTGTGTCGCGGGCATGGGTTCGGGCAAACGCGGCGTGCGAACGCGCATTGTGGCAGCGCGCCCTAAGGCTCGCTGGACGTGCGTGCCATAATCCGCCGCGCCTCAGCGTAGCCCCACCTCTTGCAGCCCGGGTGGCGAAATCGGTAGACGCAAGGGACTCAAAATCCCTCGCCGCAAGGCGTGCCGGTTCGAGTCCGGCCCCGGGCACCACACCGCACATGCTTCCACTGCCTCCGGTCACCCAGGCTCTGATGCTGATCTGCACGGCCGTGTTCTGCATCAACTACCTGATGCCGATCGGCCTGTGGCTGGCCTTGTGGCCCTTGGACAGCGGTCAGTTCGCGCCCTGGCAGGTGTTGACCTACGCCTTCATGCACGGCGACCTGATGCACCTGTTCTTCAACATGCTCGGCATTTGGATGTTCGGCTCCGAGCTGGAGCGGCTGTGGGGACAGAAGCGCTTCATCCAGATGCTGCTGGCCGGTGCACTGGCAGCCGCCGTCGTGCAACTGGTGTTCAACTTGGTGATCGGCTCGCGTTCGCCGATGGTCGGCGCGTCCGGCGCGCTGTTCGGGCTGCTGCTGTGTTACGGCGTGCTGTTCCCCAATCGCACGATCATGCCGCTGTTCCCGCCGATTCCGATGAAGGCGCGCACCTTCGTGTTCGTGTTCGGCGCACTGGAGTTGTTGCTCGGCGTGGCCGGCGCGACCGGTGTCGCGCACTTCGCCCATCTCGGCGGCATGCTCGGTGCCTGGTTGCTGCTGCTGTACTGGCGCGGTCGCCTGCCGTTCGGCCGCCGGCGCTGACGCCTTGCACCCGCGCGGCGTACAAGGCCGCATTGGCGACAGGCCCAAGCGACGGGCGTGGGGATGACAACCCAATGGTTTGGGATCATGCTGGCAGCGAAGGGGCGCACAGGCCCCGGGGAGTCGGCCATGGACAGGCGCCTTTGCAACGAGTGGCTGGTCAGCGCGTGGCACAGCCGCCTGCGTGGGGTGCTGGCCCTGTTGTCGCTGCTGCTGGCGCCGCAACTCTCGGCGG
>DATKJN010000340.1:0-10808 GCA_035543655.1 Burkholderiaceae bacterium
CACCTTGGCGCGCCCGGGGCGCGAGCTCGAGCCGTTGGCCCAGATCTGGTGCTGCCAGTGCGTGACGCGGCCTTGTGCATCGACGCTGGCCTGCAGCGCCACGCGCTGCGCGCCGCCGAACGGGCTGCGCGTGAGCTCGTCGGCGCGCGTCCACATCACGCGCACCGCATAGCCCTTGTGGTGCATGGCCATCAGCACGGCATCGAAGGCGACGTCGTCGGCGCCGTTGTGGCCGTAGCAGCCCGCGCCCTCGACGTGATGGATGACGATGTGGTCCTTGGCCGGCGCGTTCGTTTCGTGCGCCAGCGCGAGCACGAGGTCGTCGCGCAGGTTGTGGATGCCCTGGCTGTGCGTCCACACCTCGAGCCTGCTGCCGTCCCAGCGCGCCACCGCGCACGATGGGCCGATCGACGCGTGCGCGAGGTATGGCTTGAAGTACTCGGCCTCGAAGCGGCGGCCCTCGACGTGCCTTTGCGCGTCGCCCCGTTCCACCGGCCATGGCTCCTCGCCGCGCTGCGCCGGCACGGTGGTCTCGTGCGGCGCGGTGCCCAACCACGCTGCAAGGTCGTTGGCATCCGGCAGCGGCTCGGCCACTTTCCATTGCAGGCGCTTGCGCAAACGATCGGCCACCGCATCGGCATCACGCTCGCGCAGCGCCACCACGGCGACGAAGTTGCCGTCGGCCCAGCAGCGCACGCCCTCGCGCAGCGCGCCGAGCGCGGGCGGCGGCCAGTTGACCAGCTGGGCGCCGAGCGTGGGGCCGCGCAGCACGCGGCCGTGCAGCATGTCCGGCAGCTTGAGGTCGTGGATGAAGCGCGCATGGCCGAACACCTTGTCGGCCAGGTCGACCCGCGCCGGCCGGGCGCGGCCGAACAGGCGGCGCGCGTCGGGTGCCTTGGGCCGGGCCGCACCGCTGCACTCGATGCCGAGATCGATGCCTTCGAGCAGCGACCAGTAGTCGCCCAGGTTGTCCGCTCGATCGCTGTGCAAGCGGCCGTCGCGCACGCCGATGGTCTCGAACGGCACGCCGCTGAGCTCGGCCGCGGCGCGCACGGCGATCGCACGCACCTCGGCGCAGGCCTGGCGCAACGCGCCGCCGCTGTCTTGCACCGACAGGCTGCCCGAGGTCATGCCTTCGTCGGGGCCGCGCGCGGTGCTGGCGCTGAGCACGCGCACCGCGGCCACCGGCACGTCGAGCTCCTCGGCCACCACCAGCTGCAGCGCGGTGAGGATGCCCTGCCCCAGCTCGGCCTTGCCGGTGTGCACCTTGACCACGCCGGGTTCGTCGAACGCCAGCCACTGCGCGATGCGGCGGTTGGTGTGCAGGCTGCCGGGCAGCCGCACGCGGCCGTCGTCGCGGTTCACGCCGAAGCCGCGCGGCGCGCTGCTGTCGGGTGGCGTGGCGGCCGTGGCCATGGCTAGACCAGCGGCTCGATGCCGATCTCGCGCGCCATCGCGGCGATCTCGTTGACCACGCCGGTGGACACCGGGATGCCTTCGACGCGATAGCGCTCGCGCCTGGCGTGGCTTTGCTCGCCGGGCAGCCAGATGCGCGCCACGCCGTCGAGCCGCTCGCTGTTGCGGATGTCGCGCACGATGGTGTCGACGCGCGCCTTGAACTCGGCCGGGTCGCCGAACGCGCGCAGGTCGATCACCAGAATCGCCTGGCCGGTGTTGGTGGTGGTGACGGCATCCTTGTTGAAGTCGATCACGTCGCGCCCCATCGCAGCGCCTTGCAGCGTGCCGGCGAGCAGGCCCACGATCAGCGCCAGGCCGTAGCCCTTGTGGCCGCCGATCGGCAGCAGAAAGCCTTCGTCGGCGCGCTTCGGGTCGAGCAGCGGCTTGCCCTGGCGGTCGATCATCCAGCCCTCGGGCATCATCTCGCCATTCTTCGCCTTGGCCTTGACCTTGCCGTACGCCGCGACGGTGGTGGCCATGTCGAGCACCACCGGCGGCTCGTGCAGCGCGGGGATGCCGCAGGCGATCGGGTTGGTCGACAGCAGCATCTCGGCGCCGCCCCACGGCGGCAGGTGGTTGGCGTTGCCCACCGCGAAGTACAGCCCGATCATGTCGTGCTCGATCGGCATGCGCGCATACAGCGATGCCGGGCCCGCATGGTTGCTGTAGCGCGCGCCGGCCCAGGCCACGCCGGTGGAGCGCGCCTTCTCGATCGCCAGCTCGACGGCACGCGACACCACCAGGTGGCCCATGCCGTTGTCGCCGTCGACCACCGCGCTGCCGGGCCGCTCGTGCAGCACGCGGATGTGGGGCTTGAGGTTGATGCCGCCGGCGCGGATGCGCTTCACGTAGGGCACCAGGCGGATCACGCCATGGCCGTCGGACCCCTGCAGGTCGGCGTTGGCCATCAGCGTGGCGACCTTGTGCGCGTCGGCTGGCGGCATGCCGACCTGGACGAACGCCTGCGCGATGTACGCCTGCAGGCGATCGAAGGTGACCAATGCCGGTTTGTTATTCGAAGCCATCGTGTGCGCGAGGGAAGTGGTCGACGAGTTTGAAACCGCCTCGCCGGTGCGTCCAATGCCGAACTCGTCGGCTGCCATATCATGTTGCGATGGCAAACGCCGCGGTCTCGCACGGCATGAACCTGCGCGCGCTGCGCTACTTCGTGGCCATCGCCGACGCCGGCAGCTTCACCGCCGCCGCGGCCGCGGTGTCGGTGGCGCAGCCGGCGCTCACGCGCCAGTTGCGCGAGCTCGAGTCCGACCTGGGTGTTCAATTGCTGCAACGGCTGCCGCGCGGCGTGCGGCTCACGCATGCCGGTGTCACGCTGTACGAATCGGCGCAACGCATGCTGGCCGAGGCGGCGCGCGTGCGCCAGCTGCTGGCCAGCCGCGATCACGCGACGCAAGGCACGGTGGTGCTCGGCGCCTCGCCCACGCTCACGCGGGTGTTGCTGCCGGGGCTGTTCGAAGCCTGCCTGCGCTCGGTGGGCGGCATCCAGCTGCGCGTGCGCGAAGCGTTCACGCCGCAGCTGCTCGACTGGGTGGAGCGCGGCCAGGTCGACATGGCGATCGTGACCAACCCCGAGCCGAACCGCCCGCTGTCGCTCACGCCGCTGCTCGGCGAGCCGTTCGCGCTGGTGTCGCATCCGTCGCTCGGCATCGGTCCGGTGTTGCCGGCGCGCCAGCTCGCCGGCCTGCCGCTGCTGATGACCACGCTGCATCGCAACCTCGTCGACCGCCAGTTGCTGCCGCTGGGGCAACGGCTGCAACTGCAGGCCGAGATCGATTCGGTGGACTCGATCCGCGAGCTGGTGCTGCGCGGGCCGTGGGCCACGCTGATGCCGATCTCGGTGTTCAAGGAGCCGGCGGCGGCCCGCGGCGTGGTGATCTCGGAGATTTCGGGCGTGCAACTGAACCGGCTGCTGGTGCTGGCCACGCGCATCCAGGGCTGGGACAGCTCGCCGCAACTGGCGCTCAAGGAGATCATCGAGGCCGAGTTCGCGCGCCTGGCGCGTGCCGGATTGTTCAGTTTCGCGCCGGCCGCCGCGGCGAAGACCGCCCCGCCGCCCCGGCGAAGCGGTGCCAGAAAACGCCCAGTGGGATAATCCCGGGCATGGCGATCACGCTGAAAACCGCCGAAGACCTGGCCGGCATGCGCATCGCGGGGCGGTTGGCCTCCGAGGTGCTGGATCTGCTCGCGTCACACGTCAAGCCCGGCATCACCACCGAGCAGATCGACGCGATCGCGCACAAGCACATCACCGAGGTGCAAGGCGCGATCCCGGCGCCGCTGAACTATGCGCCGCCGGGCTACACGCCGTACCCCAAGAGCATCTGCACCTCGGTGAACCACCAGGTCTGCCACGGCATCCCGAACGACCGCGCGCTGAAGAACGGCGACATCGTGAACATCGACGTCACCGTCATCAAGGACGGCTGGCACGGCGACACCAGCCGCATGTTCGTGGTGGGCGAAGGCTCGATCGCGGCCAAGCGGCTGTGCTCGCTGACCTACGAGGCCATGTGGAAGGGCATCGTGATGGTCAAGCCGGGCGCGCGGCTGGGCGACATCGGCCACCAGATCCAGAAGTTCGCCGAGAGCCAGGGCTTCTCGGTGGTGCGCGAGTTCTGCGGCCACGGCATCGGCCGCAAGTTTCACGAAGAGCCGCAGGTGCTGCACTACGGCCGCCCCGGCACGCTCGAGGAGCTGGTGCCGGGCATGGTGTTCACCATCGAGCCGATGATCAACGCCGGGCGCCGCGAGATCCGCGAGCTCGGCGACGGCTGGACCATCGTCACGCGCGACCGCAGCCTGTCGGCGCAGTGGGAGCACACGGTGGCGGTGACCGAGACCGGCTACGAGGTGCTCACCGTGTCGGCCGGCAGCCCGGCGCTGCCGGCCTTCGCCGGCGGCGTGGCCACGCCGACCCCGGCCACCGTGGCCACCTGAGACCCGCTTCACTTTCAGCGCATCGCGCTGCGTTATGTCCGCTCAGTTGATGGAATCCCCCGCAGCGGGCGTGGCCACGCTGCGCACGCAGTTTCGTGACGGCAAGGCCGCGCTGGTGCAGCGCTTCATGCAGGCGCGCGCCGCTGCACCGGCCGCGGCGCAGCTCACCCGCGCGCTGGCGCGGCATGCCGACGGCGCGCTGGTCGAGCTGTGGCAACGCAGCAGCATGCCGCCCGGTGCGGCGCTGGTCGCGGTGGGCGGCTATGGGCGCGGCGAGCTGTTCCCGCACTCCGACATCGACGTGCTGGTGCTGCTGCCCGGCACCGGCGAGGTCGACCACGCGGCCAACGACGCGCTGCGCGCCGCGGTCGGCGGCTTCATCACCGCGTGCTGGGACATCGGGCTGGAGATCGGCTCATCGGTGCGCACGATCGACGAGTGCATGACCGAGGCCAAGAACGACGTGACGGTGCAGACCGCGATGATCGAATCGCGTTTTCTCGCCGGCGCCAGGCGGCTGTATCGCACGTTCAAGAAGGACACCGAAGCGGCGGTGGATCCGCTGGCCTTCCTGCGCGCCAAGACGCTCGAGATGCGCCAGCGCCACGTGAAGTACGAGGACACGCCGTACGCGCTGGAGCCCAATTGCAAGGAGAGCCCCGGCGGCTTGCGCGATCTGCAGGTGGTGATCTGGGTGGCGCGCGCGGCGGGCCTGGGACGCAACTGGACCGAGCTGCAGGCCAACGGCCTGCTCACGCAGTACGAACTGCGCCGCCTGCAGCGCCACGAAGGCACGATCAAGATGATCCGTGCGCGGCTGCACGCGATCGCCAACCGGCGCGAGGACCGCCTGGTGTTCGACCTGCAGACCGCGATGGCCGAGAGCCTCGGGCTCAAGCCCGCCAAGGGTCAGCGCATCTCCGAGGCGCTGATGCACCGCTACTACTGGGCGGCCAAGGCGGTGTCGCAGCTCAACAAGATCCTGATGCTCAACATCGAGGAGCGGGTCACCGGCTCGGAGAACCAGCCGATGCGGCCGATCAACGAGCGCTTTCTCGACCGCGGCGGCCTGCTGGAGGTGGCGCGCGACGACCTGTACCTGACCGACCGCAGCGCGATCCTCGAGACCTTTCTCATCTACCAGCGCACGCCGGGCATCAAGGCGCTGTCGGCACGAACGCTGCGTGCGCTGTACACCGCACGCGATGCGATGGACGGCGAGTTCCGTCGCGACCCCGGGGTGCGCGCGCAGTTCATGGAGATCCTCAAGGAGCCGATGGGGCAGACCCACGCCTTCCGGCTGATGAACGAGACCTCGGTGCTCGGGCGCACGCTGTGGGTGTTCCGTCGCATCGTCGGGCGCATGCAGCACGACCTGTTCCACGTGTACACCGTGGACCAGCACATCCTGATGGTGCTGCGCAACGTGCGGCGTTTCTTCATCCCCGAGCACGCGCACGAGTACCCGTTCTGTTCGCAGCTGGCGTCGCAGTGGGACAAGCCGTGGATCCTGTACGTGGCCGCGCTGTTCCACGACGTGGCCAAGGGCCGCGGCGGCGACCACTCCACGCTCGGCGGCTCCGAAGTGCGGCGCTTCTGCCGCGAGCACCAGATCGACAAGGACGATGCGTCGCTGATCGAGTTCCTGGTGCGGCACCACCTGACGATGAGCCACATCGCGCAGAAGGAAGACCTGTCCGACCCCGACGTGATCATGCGGTTCGCGAAAACCGTCGACAACCCGCGCCGCCTCGCTGCGCTGTACCTGCTGACGGTGGCCGACATCCGCGGCACCAGCCCGAAGGTGTGGAACGCGTGGAAGGGCAAGCTGCTCGAAGACCTGTACCGGCTGGCGCTGCGCGTGCTCGGCGGCGCGCCGCCCAACATGGATGCCGAGGTCGAGGCGCGCAAGCTCGAGGCGCGCAACCTGCTGGCGCTGCGCTCGGCGCTGCCGGGCACCGAGAAGCCGCTGTGGGACACGCTGGAGATCAGCTACTTCGCGCGCCACGACGCGATGGAGATCGCCTGGCACGCGCGCTCGCTGTGGCGCCACGTGAAGACCGCGGTGCCGGTGGTGAGCGCGCGCCCCTCGTCGGTGGGCGAAGGCCTGCAGGTGCTGGTGTATTCGCCCGACCAGACCGACCTGTTCGCGCGCATCTGCGGCTACTTCGACGGCGCGGGGCTGTCGATCCAGGACGCCAAGATCCACACCAGCCGCACCGGCTACGCGCTCGACACGTTCCAGGTGCTGCACCCGGCCTACGACGCCGACGATGCGGCCGGCTACCGCGACCTGATCTCGCTGATCGAGACCGGCATGGTCAAGGCGCTGCAGGCCGAGGGCCCGCTGCCCGAGCCGAGCCGCGGCCGCGTGTCGCGCCGCGTGCGCTCGTTCCCGATCACGCCGCGCGTCAGCCTGCGCCCCGACGAACGTGCGCAGCACTGGATCCTGTCGGTCAGCGCCAGCGACCGCTCGGGCCTGCTGTACGGCATCGCGCGGGTGCTGGCCCGGCATCGCGTGAACCTGCAGCTGGCCAAGATCTCCACGCTCGGTGAGCGCGTGGAGGACACCTTCCTCGTCGAGGGCGCGGCGCTGCAGCACAACCGCGCGCAGCTGCAGATCGAGAGCGAGTTGCTCGACGCGATCGCGCCGGTGGCGCCGGCCGTGCCGGCCACGCAGGCCGTGTCGCTGCGGTGAGCATCAAGGCCCTCACGGCCGCCGAGATGGTGGCCACGGCGGCACCGCACACGGTGATCGACGTGCGCTCGCCGGCGGAGTTCGCAGAAGACCACGTGCCCGGCGCACTCAACTGGCCGGTGCTCGACGACGAGCAGCGCCGCATCGTCGGCACGCTCTATGTGCAGGACTCGCCGCTGGCGGCGCGCAAGGTGGGCGCCGCGATGGTGGCGCGCAACATCGCCGCGCACGTGGAGCGCTGGGTGCAGGACCGGCCGCGCGAATGGCAGCCGCTGGTGTACTGCTGGCGCGGCGGCCAGCGCTCCGGTTCGCTGGCGTGGTTTCTCGACCAGATCGGCTTTCGCACCGCCAAGCTCGCTGGCGGCTACAAGGCCTTTCGTACGCTGGTGCGCAGCGAGCTCGACGAGCTGCCGCAGCGCTTCACGTTCACCGTGCTGGCGGGGCGCACCGGCAGCGGCAAGACGCGGCTGCTGCAGGCGCTGCGCGACGCCGGCGCGCAGGTGCTCGACCTCGAAGCGATCGCCTGCCACCGCGGCTCGGTGCTCGGCGGCCTGCCCGACACGCCGCAGCCGTCGCAGAAGGCGTTCGACACGCAGCTGTGGCACGCGCTGCGGGCGCTCGACGCGGCGCGGCCGGTATTCGTGGAGAGCGAGAGCAAGAAGGTGGGCGCACTGCAGCTGCCCGATGCGCTGGTGGCACGCATGCGCGACCACAGCCGCTGCCTGCGCGTGGAGATGAACGACGCGGCGCGCGTGCGCTTGCTGCTCGAGGAATACGGCTTCTTCGCCAACCAGGCCGAACGTTTTTGCGCGCTGCTCGACGCGCTGATCGAGCTGCAAGGCAAGGAGCGCGTCAAGCGCTGGCAGTCGATGGCGCGCGCCGGCCAGTGGGCCGAGGTGTTCGACGAGCTGATGCGCGAGCACTACGACCCGCTGTACGAACGCTCGATGAAGCGCAACTTCTCAGGCCTCGACAAGGCCGCAGCGATCGAGCTTGCCGACGGCGAACCCGCCGCGCTCGCGCGCGCCGCGCGCGAACTGCTCGCGCAATGAAGAAAGGCCCGCACAGCGGGCCTTCCAATTTCTGACTGGAGCCCCCTCGCGGAGGGGGCTGGGGGAGCGGTAGGTTCGCCCGAAGGGATAAGCCGCGAAGCGGCTTATCCCATGTGGAGACCACCGTTGCAGCTGAAGTCCGCTCCAGTGGTGAAGCCGGAGTCTTCACCGGCCAGCCAGGCGCAGATCGAACCGATCTCGTCGGGCGTGCCCAGCCGCTTGACCGGGATGGTGGCGACGATCTTCTCCAGGATCTCGGGCTTGATGGCGCGGACCATGTCGGTGCCGATGTAGCCCGGGCTCACCGTGTTGACGGTCACGCCCTTGCTGGCCATCTCTTGCGCCAGCGCCATCGTGAAGCCGTGCATGCCGGCCTTCGCCGCGCTGTAGTTGGTCTGGCCCGACTGGCCCTTCTCGCCGTTGACCGAGCTGATCTGGATGATGCGGCCCCAGCCTTTCTCGACCATGCCCGGCACCACCTGCTTGGTGACGTTGAACATGCTGGTGAGGTTGGTGTTGATCACCGCGTCCCAGTCCTCGCGCGACATCTTCACGAACATGCGGTCGCGCGTGATGCCGGCGTTGTTGACCAGCACGTCGATCACGCCGTGTTCGTTGATCGCCTTGGTGAAGGCCTGCACGGTGGAATCCCAGTCGGCCACGTTGCCGACCGAGGTGTAGAACGTGTAGCCCTGCGACTTCTGCTCGTCGATCCACTTGGCGAAGTCGCGCGTGGGGCCGCAGCCGGCGATGACCTTGAAGCCGTCTTTGTGCAGGCGCTGGCAGATGGCGGTGCCGATGCCGCCCATGCCGCCGGTGACGTAAGCCACTTTCTGTGCCATTGCTTATCTCCTTCGTTTGCTTGTGTGCTCGAGGTCAGGTTGCGGCGGGCGGGGCGCGCGGTCAAGCGGGTTCGCCCGCAGCATCCCAAGGTTCAACGTTCGACGGTCAGTGCAACACCCATGCCACCGCCGATGCACAGCGATGCGATGCCCTTCTTCGCACCGCGGCGTTGCATTTCGTGCAGCAAGGTCACCAGGATGCGGCAGCCCGACGCACCGATCGGGTGGCCGATGGCGATCGCACCGCCATTGACGTTGACCTTACTGGTGTCCCAGCCCATCTCCTTGTGCACCGCGCAGGCTTGCGCCGCGAAGGCCTCGTTGATCTCGAGCAAGTCGAGGTCGGCGGGCTTCCAGCCGGCGCGCTGCAGGGCCTTGGTCGACGCCGGCACCGGGCCCATGCCCATGAAAGCCGGGTCGAGCGCCACGGTGGCATAGCTGGCGATGCGCGCCAGCGGCTGCAGGCCGAGCTGGTCGGCGCGCTTGGCGCTCATCACCAGCACCGCGGCGGCGCCGTCGTTGATGCCCGACGCGTTGCCCGCGGTCACGCCGCCGGCCTTGTCGAACGCGGGCCGCAAGCCGGCGAGCGCTTCGGCGCTGGTCTTCTTGTTGATGAACTCGTCGGCGGCGAACACCACCGGATCGCCCTTCTTCTGCGGGATCGTGACCGGCACGATCTCGTCCTTGAAGCGGCCGGCTTCCTGCGCGGCGGCGGCCTTCTGCTGCGAGGCCAGCGCGAGGGCATCTTGCTGCTCGCGCGTGACGCCGTACTTCTTGGCCACGTTCTCCGCGGTGACGCCCATGTGGTACTGGTTGTACACATCCCACAAGCCGTCGGTGATCATCGAGTCGACCAGCTTCCAGTCGCCCATGCGCTGACCGTCGCGCGAGTTGTAGAGCACGTGCGGGGCGAGGCTCATGTTCTCCTGGCCGCCGGCGATGACGATCTCGCTGTCGCCGTCGCGGATCGATTGCGCGGCCAGCATCACCGCCTTCAGGCCCGAGCCGCACACGGCGTTGATCGTCAGCGCCGGCACGATCTGCGGCAGGCCCGACTTGATCACCGACTGTCGCGCCGGGTTCTGGCCCGCGCCGGCCTGCAGCACCTGGCCGAGGATGACCTCGCCCACCTGGTCCGGGCCGACCCCCGAGCGTTCGAGCAGGGCCTTGATGACGATGGCGCCGAGCTCCGGCGCCGGTGTCTTGGCGAGCGAGCCGCCGAACTTGCCCACTGCGGTGCGGGCGGCGGAGACGATGACGATTTCATTGGCCATGGCAAATCCTTCCAGATGCGTGAGGTGACAGCTTCGGCGTCATGCCTTTTGCTTGACGTAGCGGCCCGGGGCCGGCTCGATCGCCTTGTACTTGCGATTGCCGGGTGACTTGGGTGCAGCAACCATCGGACCACCCTGCGCCTTGAGCCAGGCGGCCCAGTCGGTCCACCAGCTGCCGGGCTTCTCGACGGCGCTGTCGAACCAGGCCTTCGAGGTGGCGGGCAGCTTGTCGTTGGTCCAGTAGCTGCGTTTGTTCTTGCTCGCCGGGTTGATCACGCCGGCGATGTGGCCCGACGCGCCGAGCGCGAAGCGGCGCTTGCCGGTGAGGATGCCGATCGAGCGGTAGGCCGCGGTCCACGGCACGATGTGGTCTTCGCGCGAGGCGTAGACGTAGGTGGGCAGCTCGATGTTGCGCAGGTCGATCTTCTCGCCGCACACGGTGAGCCGGCCGGGCTCGCGCAATTCGTTCTGCAGGTACATGTGACGCAGGTACCAGCAGTACATCGGACCGGGCAGGTTGGTGCTGTCG
>DATKJN010000341.1:0-13556 GCA_035543655.1 Burkholderiaceae bacterium
ACCTGGGCCGGCCGATCGCTGTGGAAAACCTGTCGGCGTACCTGCGCTGGGCCGATGACGCGCTCGACGAGGCGCAGTTCTTCAACGAGCTGGCGCGGCGCAGCGGCTGCAGCCTGTTGCTCGACTTGAACAATCTGGTGGTCAACGCCATCAACCGTGGCGAAGAACCGGTGAGCAGTGCCTGCCGCTTCGTCGATGCGCTCGAGGCGCGCCCGGTGTCCGAGATCCACCTCGCCGGTTTCAGTGCGCAGGGCGCACTGGTGATCGACGACCATGGCAGCCGCGTGCACGATGCGGTTTGGCAGGTGTACCGCCACACGGTGCAGCGGCTGGGGCCCGTGCCGACGTTGGTCGAGTGGGACACCGACATCCCGGGGCTCGACGTGTTGCTGCATGAAGCCCGGACCGCGCACGCGGTGATCGCCGAGTCGGCGACCGAGGCCCTGGCGTGAACAACGTGGCGCGCCAGCGCGAGACGCTGCGCCAGCAGCAGCTGCTGCGCGCGCTGTGGCAGCGCGGTGCCACACCGGCGCTGAACCTGTGGCTGCGCGAGTCGAGCGAACGGGCAGGGCACGCCCTCGCAGCCTATCGCGGCAATGCGTCGGCGATCGCCGAGCGCGCGTTGGCGTCGGCGTTTCCCACGGTGCAGCAACTGCTCGGCGACGAGTCGTTCGCGATGCTGGCGCGGGCGTTGTGGCACCACGCACCGCCACAGCGGGGCGACCTGTCGTGCTGGGGCGACGCGTTGCCCGGCTGGATCGAACGCGACGCGCAGTTGGCCGATGAACCGTATCTCGCCGACGTGGCGCGTGTCGATTGGGCCGTGCACACGATCGAGCAGGCCGCCGACGTCGAGCCCCCGACCGCCGGGCTCGCGCTGCTCGCCGAGCACGATCCCATGGCGCTTCGACTGCGCCTGCGGCCCGGACTGGCGCTGGTGAGTTCGCGCTGGCCCGTGGTCACCATCTGGCAGGCGCATCAACGCGCCGACGCCGATCGATTTGCACCGGTGCGTGCGGCTCTCGCTGCGGGCACGGCCGAACACGCGCTGATCGCGCGCAGCGGCTGGCGCGCGCAGGTCGATGCGCTCGACGCCGGCGATGCGCCGTTCACGGCTGCGCTGCTGCGCGGCGAGTCGCTCGGACGGGCGCTTGACGAAGCCGGTGACGCCTTTGCGTTCGACAGCTGGCTGCAGCGCGCGCTCGCGACCCCTTGGCTGCAGGCCGTCGAGCGCTTGCACGAGCCGGGCGCGGCGGCTTCGTGCTGACCCCCGCGGCGGCGGTTCGGCTCAGGTGCGCCGGGTTCCTGCCGGCGTGGCCATCGCATGCTTGACCGCGCCGCGATCGCGCTGCTGCGTCCGCTGCTGGAACTGGGTGCACGTGCGCTGCAGCGGCTCCGCGTCACGGCCAACGCAGTCACGCTGATCGGTTTCGTGATCGGCATGGCTGCCGCGGTGTCGATCGCGCAGCAGGCGTATGCGTGGGGCCTGTTGCTCATGATGACCAGCCGCCTGTGCGATGGCCTCGATGGTGCGCTGGCTCGCCTGACGCAGCCCACCGACCGCGGCGCGTACCTCGACATCGTGCTCGACTTTCTCTTCTATGCGAGCATCCCGCTGGCGTTCGCGATCTCGAACCCTGCGGAGCGCGCATTGCCGGCCGCGGTGTTGCTGGCCGCATTCATCGGCACTGGCTCGAGCTTTCTCGCCCACGCGGTGTTCGCCGAACGGCGCGGGCAACGCAGCGACGCGTATCCGCGCAAGGGCATCTTCTACCTTGGCGGCCTGACCGAAGCCACCGAGACGCTGATCTGTTTCGCGCTGATGTGCGTGCTGCCCGCTTGGTTCTCGCTTTGGGCCTACGGCTTCGCGGCGCTGTGCGCGGTGACAATCGTGACGCGCTTGTGGGCCGGCTGGCGCGCGTTCGGCTGATGGTGCAGTGAGGCGAAGCCACGAGGAGGTGGGATGAACAAGAACAAGCTGCTGCTGGCGTTGGCCGTGGTGGGGCTGATCGTCGCGTTCTTCGCCCTCGACCTGGGCCGCTACTTCAGCCTGGCGTACCTGAAATCGAGCCAGGCCCAGTTCGCGGCGCTGTACGAGTCGCAGCCGGCACTGGTGATCGGCGTGTACCTGCTGGTGTACGTCGCGGCCACCGCACTGTCGCTGCCCGGCGCCACCATCCTCACCTTGGCCGCCGGCGCGGTGTTCGGACTGCTGATCGGCACGGTGATCGTGTCGTTTGCATCGAGCATCGGTGCGACGCTGGCGTTCCTCGCCGCGCGCTTCCTGCTGCGCGACAGCGTGCAATCGCGCTTCGGCGCCCGCCTGGCCGAGATCGACAAAGGCGTGCAGAAGGAGGGCGCGTTCTACCTCTTCACGCTGCGTCTGGTGCCGCTGGTGCCGTTTTTCGTGATCAACCTTCTGATGGGCCTGACGCGCATGAAGGTGGCCACCTTCTACTGGGTCAGCCAGCTCGGCATGCTGGCCGGCACAGTGGTCTACGTGAACGCCGGCACGCAACTCGCCAAGATCGACTCCTTGAAGGGCATCCTGTCACCGGCGCTGATCGGCTCATTCGTGCTGCTCGGCGTGTTTCCGCTGGTCGCCAAATGGGTGCTCGACGCGGTGAAGGCGCGCCGCGTCTATGCGCGTTGGCGCGAGCGCAAGCCAAAGAGCTTCGACCGCAACCTGGTGGTGATCGGCGCCGGCGCGGCAGGCCTGGTGAGCAGCTATATCGCGGCGGCGGTCAAGGCCAAGGTCACGCTGATCGAAGGCCACAAGATGGGCGGCGACTGCCTCAACTACGGCTGCGTGCCGAGCAAGGCGTTGATCAAGACGGCCAAGCTGATGCACCAGGTGCGCCACAGCGCCACCTACGGCATCGCCACGGCGCAGGCGCAGATGTCGTTTGCCGACGTGATGGAGCGCGTGCAGCGCGTGATTCACGAGATCGAGCCGCACGATTCGGTCGAGCGCTACACCGGCCTGGGCGTCGACGTGCTGCTGGGCCAAGCCAGGATCCTCGATCCCTGGCATGTGCAGGTGACACGGGCCGACGGCAGCATGACCACGCTGTCGACCCGCGCCATCGTCGTGGCCACTGGAGCCGAGCCGTTCGTGCCGCCGCTGCCGGGCTTGCGCGAGGTCGGCGTGCTGACCAGCGACACGCTGTGGACGCTGCGCGAACAGCCCAAGCGGCTGGTGGTGCTCGGCGGCGGCCCGATCGGCTGCGAGCTGGCGCAGGCGTTCGCGCGCCTCGGTTCACAAGTGACGCAGATCGAGATGCTCGATCGCATCATGGTTCGCGAGGACGTCGAGGTGTCGGCGTATGCGCAGCAGGCACTGGAGAAAGACGGCGTCACCGTGCTGACCGGTCACAAGGCGCTGCGCTGCGAGCGCGACGGTGACGCGAAGGTGATCGTCGTCGAGGCGGGCCAGCAGCACAAGCGCATCGAGTTCGACGCGTTGATCTGCGCTGTGGGACGCGTCGCGCGGCTCAAGGGCTATGGCCTGGAGGAACTCGGCATTCCGGCCCAGCGCACGATCGAGACCAACGAGTACCTGCAGACGGTGTATCCCAACATCTACGCTTGCGGTGACGTGGCCGGGCCGTTCCAGTTCACGCACACGGCGGCGCACCAGGCTTGGTATGCGGCGGTGAATGCGCTGTTCGGCTTTGCCAAGATGTTCAAGGCCGACTACTCCGTCATCCCGTGGGCCACGTTCATCGACCCCGAGGTGGCGCGCGTCGGCCTGAACGAGCAGGAAGCCCGGGAGAAGGGCATCGCCCACGAGATCACGCGCTACGGCATCGACGACCTCGACCGAGCGATCGCCGATTCGGCCGCCCACGGATGGATCAAGGTGCTCACGGTGCCCGGCAAGGACAGGATCCTCGGTGTGACCATCGTCGGCGAGCATGCCGGTGACCTGCTCGCCGAGTACGTGCTCGCGATGAAACACGGCATCGGGTTGAACAAGATCCTCGGCACGATCCACACCTATCCGACGCTGGCCGAATCGAACAAGTACGTCGCCGGCGAATGGAAACGGGCGCATCAGCCGCTCGGACTGCTGCACTGGGTCGAGCGGCTGCATGCCTGGCGGCGCTGAGACCGGCGAGAGGGGCGCTCGGGTTATCCTGCACGCAATGAAGCGAGGTGTTGCCGCGCTGGCTGCAGCGCTGGGGTTTGTCGCGGGTGCCGCGACCGTGGGTGCGGCGGGAACGGGTGTGCTCGGCGATCCGATCGGTGTGCTCGGTGCTCCGGCGGCGCCGTGGCACGTGGTGGGCTTGCCGCGTCAGACCAAGCCCTTCACGCGCTACCAGGTGATCGATCGCGATGGCCAACGGCTGCTGGAGATCGACGCCCACGCGTCCTACGGCACGCTCGTGCACGAGCTGGATGCGGGTGTGGACGCGCGGCACCTGTCGTGGTCGTGGCGCATCGAGCGGGACAACCCGGCGACCGATCCGCGCACGAAGGATGGCGACGACCATGTCGCCGTCGTGTGCGCGCTGTTCGACCTGCCGATTGCCGCCGTGCCGTTCGTCGAGCGCCAGTTCCTCCGGCTGGCCCGCGCGTTCAGCGGCCAATCGCTGCCCGCCGCGTCGCTGTGCTACACCTGGGATGCGCGGCTGCCGCGCGACACCGTGCTCGACAGCCCCTTCACGCGCCGCGTGCGCTTGATCGTGTTGCATGGCATCGGCGAGCCGCTGCAGACCTGGCGGCACGAGGATCGCGATCTGCCCAGCGATTTTCACCGCCTTTTCGGCGACGAGTCCGTCGCGCTGCCGCCCTTGCGGGCCGTGGTGGTCTCGGGCGACGCCGACAACACCGGCGGGCACAGCATCGCGCATTTGCGGGAACTGCAGTTGCGATGAAGCGCCTGGTGCTGTTGGGCGGTGGGCACACCCACCTGCATGTATTGACGGCGATGGCCCGCGAGCCGATGCCCGGTGTCCAGGCCGTGCTGGCGACGCCCCAGCCAACGCAGATCTACAGCGGCATGGTGCCCGGCTGGGTTGCCGGCCACTACAGGCTCGACGAGTGCGTGATTGCGATCGAGCCACTGGCGCGTGCAGCCAAGGTGGAGCTGGCGCAGTCGCCCGCCGTTTCGTTGAACGCCAAGGAGCGCACGGTGACGTTGGCCGATGGTCGCGTGGCCGAGTACGACGTGCTCTCGCTCGACATCGGTGCCACGATCGACCGCGATGCCATTCGCGGCGCACGCGAACACGGGCTGTTCGTGCGGCCGCTGGAGCACTTCGTGCAGCTGTTCGACCGCGTGCCGGCGTTGGCCGCTGACCGCGTGCTCGACGTGGTGGTGGTCGGCGGTGGCGCGGCCGGCTTCGAGGTGGCGCTGGCCGTGCACCATCGGCTGAACGGCGCAGGGCTGGAGCGCGCGCGGGTGTGCCTGGTGACGGGCGACGCCACGGTGCTGCCCGGTTTCAACCCCAAGGTGCGTCAGCGTGCGATCGAGATCTTGCGGCGCGCGCGCATCACGTTGATGAACCAGAAGGTCGTCGAGGTGGCTGCGACGCAGCTGCAACTCGACAACGGCGCACGCCTGGTGTGCGACGTGCCGCTGCTGGCGCTGCCGGCGGTGGCGCCGCCATGGCTCCAAGACAGCGGGTTGGCGCTCAATGAGCAGGGCTTCGTCGCCACCACCGCCACGCTGCAAAGCACTTCCCATCCCGAGGTGTTCGCGGCCGGCGACATCGCTGCGCGCAACGATCGCGCGCTGCCGCGCAGCGGCGTGTATGCGGTGCGCGCCGGCCCGTCGCTGGCGCTGAACCTGCGGCGGCGATTGGCCGGCGGCGAGTTGATGCCATGGCAGCCACGCGAGCGTTCGCTGTACCTGCTGTCCTGCGGTGAGCGGCGTGCCATCGCTTCGTGGGGCAACGTCAGCGCGCAAGGGCGCTGGGTCTGGTGGTGGAAGGACCAGATCGATCGCGGCTTCGTCGGCTCGTTCGCGCCCACTGCCACCCCGCTGCAGCCGGTACCCCCCGCGACGACGCCGGGACGCGACGCCACGCCCTAGCGGGTCACAGGTCGCGCGGCCGGAACTCGATCAGGATGGGCGATGGCACCCGGCCGTCGATGTCGCGCGGCAGCTCGCCGGTGCGGTCGATGGCGCGCAGCACCGCGTCGTCCCACTCCTTGCTGCCGCTGGACTTGACCAGGCGGCGTCCGGTGATGGTGCCGTCGGAGGCGCAGCGCACCTCGACGGCCGCGACCGGATTGCCCGCCACTTCGTCGGTCAGCACGATGTGGGGTTTGACGCGTGCGATGATGCGGCCGGCGTAGCTCGCCGACGGGCCCGCGTCGCGCGCCGCGGTGCCGGTGGAACTCGGCGAGCCGGTGCCGGCCTGGCTCAGCATGCGCTTGAGGTTGTCTTCGCGCAGCTTGGCCTGGCGCGCTTCTTCTTCCTTCTGGCGCTTGGCCTCGAGTTCCTTCTGCTTCTGTGCCGCCAGCTTCTCGGCCTTCTCGCGCTCTGCCTTCTCGCGTTCGAGTGCCTTTTCACGCTCGGCCTTCTCGAGGCGCTCTTTTTCCTTGCGCTCCTGCTCGCGCTGCTGCTGTTCAAGCAGCTCGCGCTGTTTGCGCTCGACCTTCTCCCTTTCGATCGCGATCTGCGCGTCGATCTGCTGTTGCGTCGGCTTGGGCGGCTCTTCGGCCTTGGGCTGCGGCGGTGGTTGCGGCTGCGGCTGCGGCGGTGTGGGCGTGGGCACCGGCTTGGGTGTCGGTGCCGGCGGCGGCGCCGCGACCTGCGGCACGGCGGCCCACAGTTCGGCGCTGACGCCGGCCGGCGTCTGGCTGCGCCAGGCCACCCCGAACGCAAGGGCGATCAGCAGGCCGATGTGCACCAGCACGGCCAGGGCCGTGCCTTTGCCGATGCCCGCCGGGCGCTGTGGCATCAGGCTGTCGGGGCGTTTGAGGGTGCTGTCGAAGGCCATTGGGCGTGTGTTGCGGCTCGCGCTCACCCGGTTTGCTTCACCGAGAGGCCCACGCGCTGGATGCCGGCGCGCTGCAGCGCGTCCATCACCTTCACGACCTGCTCGTAGCGCACGCTCTTGTCGGCGGAGATGACCACCGCACTGTCCGCGTTGCCGCTTTGCAGCTCCTTGACCTTGCTGGCCAGCTGGGCCAGGCCGATCGTGGTGGACTCACCTTGGTTGACCCGCAGTCGCAGCCGCTCGTCGGCACCGACGACCACTTCCACGACCTGCGGCGGGCGCTGGCTGCTGCGGCCCACCGAGGGCAGATCGACCACGCCGGTGGTGATCAGCGGTGCGCTGACCATGAAGATGATCAACAGAACCAGCATCACGTCGATGAACGGGACCATATTGATCTCGCTCATCGAGCGCCGGCGACGCGAGCTGTGGGCGATGACGGCAGGCATGGTGGATTAGAGCGAACCCGATGGCTTCAACGCGGCGCCGCCGCGGGCGGTGCACTGACGTTGCGCTGCAGGATGTTCAGGAACTCCTCGATGAAGGTTTCGAGCTGCGTCGCGATGCGGTCGATGTCGCGCGCGAAGCGGTTGTAGGCCACCACCGCCGGGATGGCCGCGAACAGGCCAATGGCGGTGGCCACCAGCGCTTCGGCGATGCCGGGCGCCACGGTGGCGAGCGTGACCTGCTGCAGGTTCGACAGTCCGACGAAGGCATGCATGATTCCCCACACGGTGCCAAACAGGCCCACATAGGGGCTGACCGAGCCCACCGAGGCGAGAAAGCCCAGATTGCCCTCGATCACGTCGAGTTCGCGCTGAAAGCTCGCCCGCATGGCGCGGCGGGCGCCGTCGAGCTGGGCGGCTGCGTCGAGGCGGCGCTCGCGCAGCTTGAGGAACTCCCGCATGCCGGATGCAAAGATGCGCTCCATCGGTGCGCTGGTGTGCTTGGCCCCAGCGGCCTGGTTGAGCTCGGCAAGATTCTTGCCCGACCAGAATTCGCGCTCGAAGCTTTCATTGAGCGTGCGCACCTTCTGCAGGCTGAACACCTTGCCGAAGATCATCGACCAACTCACCACTGACACCGCCAGCAGGCCGACCATGACGACCTGCACCACGAAAGTGGCCTGCAGCACGAGGTTGAAGATCGACAGGTCTTGGCTCATGGCCTCATTGCAGCAGGTGCAGGATTTCTTCGGGGATGCGCCGCAGTTTCAGCGTGGGTGCATCGACGCAGGCGATTCGGACCGTGCCTTCGGCGAGCAGTTCCGTGCCGCGCAGCGCCTGCTGATCCAGCTGCAAGCTGGCACGCGCAGCATGGCGCACGCCGACCGTGACCTCGAGCAGGTCGTCCAGGCGTGCCGGGCGGTGGTACTGCAGCGCCGTCTGGCTGACGATGAACATGGTGCCGTCGCGCTCGCGCAATCGTTGTTGTTCTAGCCCCAGGCTGCGCAACCACTCGGTGCGCGCCCTTTCGAAAAACTTCAGGTAGTTGGCGTAGTACACGATGCCGCCGGCATCGGTGTCTTCCCAATACACCCGCGTCGTGTGACGAAAGGGCTTGGCAGTGGCAGCTGGCATGGGCTCACGGATGATACGTGAGCCCTGCCCCTGTCAAGGCGAAACGCGCCGGTACACCGGTCCCCACAAGGGATGGCCTGCCTCTGAGCGGCTCAGCGTGAATGCCGGGTCGGCCTCGCGCGCGGCACGGAAGGCCGACTCGCAGTCCGGCACTCGGCTGCTGGTGCAGTAGATGAACGCGAGCAGCTTGTGGGCGCCGGCGCGGTCCTTCGGGCTCGTCAGGCCCGCATGCAGTGCGGTGGTCAATGCACGTTCGGCCTGCGCGTACTGGGCGTCATCGTAGGCGCGGATGCCGGTGAGCAGCGCGCGTTCGGCCGGCCGCTCGATCACATCGGACAGGCCGGCCGAGTGCATCGGCGCGGCGCAGCCGGCCAAGCCGGCGAGCGCGGCCAGAACGAGCCAAAGCAGTTTGTTCATGGTCCCAACCTCCTCACGATCCGAAGCGATGGCGCACCGTCACCGGCTTGTCGGCGCTGACGCGCACGGTCACCGTGTGGGGCGTGAAGTCTTCGTTGCGCACGGTGATCACGTGCTCGCCCACCGACAGCGTGAGCTGCGACAGGGGCGGCGTGACGCCGGCGCCTTTGCCATCGATCTCGATCTGGCCCCACGGCGTGACCGCGAGTTGAACCACGCCGGTGGCCACTGCCGCTGCCGGCTTGGGCGCGGGTTCGCGCTGGGCTGAACGTTCTCGCGTGTCACGAGCAGCCGGTCGTTCCGCCGGCTTGGTGCGTACGGGGGCCGGCGCGACGACCGCAGCGGTCGCTTCGCCCGGCGCCGTGTTGGGAGGCGAGTTGTCTTCGGGTTTGGCCGCCACCGTCGTCGTGACCGACGCGGGAACCGGATCGGCAGCCGGCGGCGGCGCCGCATGTGCCACGCGCGGCGGCTCCTGGTTCGACATCAGCTGCCAACCCACCACACCACCGATCGCCGCACCGACAAGCAGCGTGGCGACGAGCACGCGGCGCTTGTTGCCACGCTGTGGCGACGCTTCGTCGCCGGCGATCTCGGCTTCGGTCTCGAGCCACTCGCGCAGGGCCTGGCTCATCTGGCGCGCCGAGCGATAGCGCTGCGCCGGATCGTGGGCGAGGGCGCGCATCGTGATCTCGGACAGTGCCACCGGCACCTCGGGTCGCACCTCGTGCGGCGACGGTGGGCGCACGTGGTCGACCGCATGCACGATCTCGGCGAGCGACTTGCCGTCGAACGCCTTGCGGTGCGTCAGCAACTCGTACATCACCACGCCGAGCGCATACACGTCGCAGCGGCGATCCACGGTCTCTCCGCGCAGTTGCTCCGGAGCGAGGTAGTGCGGCGAGCCAGCCACCAGACCCTCAAGCGCCGGAATGTCCTGGCCGTGCGCGACACGCGCAATGCCGAAGTCCACCACCTTGGGCAACGTGCGGCCGACCATGAAGATGTTGGCCGGCTTGATGTCGCAGTGGATCACGCCTTTGCTGTGCGCATAGCTCAACGCATCGGACACACGGCGCAGGATCTGCGCGGCCTGCACGATGTCGGGGCGCCAGCCGTTGGCAAGGAGCTGGCGCAAATCGCGGCCGCGCAGGCGCTCCATCGCGATGTACACGCCTTGCTCGGACAGCCCGGCGTCGTACACCGTGACGATGTTCGGATGGTTCAGTCCGGCTGCCGCACGCGCTTCGTTGAGAAACAGCGCGTCGAGCGTGGCGCGGTCGCCTTCGGCCACGCTCAGATGCAGTGTCTTGACGGCGATCGTGCGCGACAGGATCGGGTCGTAGGCCGCGTACACCGTGCCGAGGCCGCCTTCGCCGAGTTGCTGCTTCAGTGCATAGCGACCGATATGCCCGATGGTCAGGCTTTGCGCGCCCGCAGGCCCGCCGTTGGACGATGCGCCGTCCAAAGCGGAGTCGGTGAGGTTGAGGTCAACCGCCGCATCGGCGGTCTGGGCGCGATCGGAGTCGCGTTGTTCTTGCGGTTGCACAGTGGGCGCAGCTTAGGTGCGCGGCCTTGTGCAAGGGCGACAAAAAGCGTGGCCGGCTTCCTTGGGGTAACGCTTTGTCACCCTCGCATGAACAACCGATGGGAAAAGATCACAGTGCCCGCGGCGGGCGCGGCTTACAACACCTGTCGCAGGCGCGCCATCGCCTCTTCGAGTTCGGCCATCGAGCTGGCGTACGACAGACGCAGGAAGCGCTCCGGCGCCCGTCGGCCGAAATCGCGCCCGGGTGTCAGGGCCACTTGCGCGCGGTGCATCAGGTCGAAGCAGAAGTCCCAGCTGCTCTTGCTGTGCTGTGAACAGTCGACATAAGCGTAAAACGCGCCATCCGGGGCCACCGGCACAGGCAGCTCGAGTTTGTGCAATGCGCGCACGACGTAGTCGCGCCGGCGGTGCAGCTCTTCGCGACGGCGCTCGAACTCGGCGATCGATTCGTCGCTGAAGCAGGCGAGCGCCGCGTGTTGTGCCACCGTCGACGGGCAGATGTAGAGGTTTTGCGCCAGTCGCTCCACGGGTGCCACCAACGACTCGGGCAACACCAGCCAGCCGAGGCGCCATCCGGTCATGCCGAAGTACTTGGAGAAGCTGTTCACCGAGACGATCGACTCTTCATGCGCCTTCAGTGCCAGCACCGTCTGCGCATAGCGCTGCTCGTAGCTCAAGCCGAGATAGATCTCGTCGACCACGCAGGCGCCCTGGTGCTCGGCCGTGACGTCGACGATGCGGGCCAGCTCCTCGGGGTCGATCGACGTGCCGGTCGGGTTCGATGGAGTCGCCAGCAGCACGCCTCGCGTCGACGCACCCCAGGCGTCGCGCACCTCAGCCGCGCTCAGCTGAAAACGCGTGCTGGCATCGGTGGGCAGCAGCGTGGCACGCGCATCGGCGGCAGCGACGAAATGGCGGTTGCACGGGTAACAAGGGTCGGGCATCAGCACGTCATCGCCGGCCTCGAACAACGCGGCACACGCCAGCTGCAAGGCAGCCGACGCACCGGCCGTGACGACAATGCGTCGCGGCGCCACATGGATGCCGAAGCGCTGCTGATACCACTGCGCAATCGCCTCGCGCAGCTCCGGCAATCCAGTGGCCTGCGTGTACTGCGTGCGGCCGTCGCGGATCGCACGTTGCGCGGCCTCGCGCACCAGCGGCGCGGCCCCAAAGTCAGGCTCACCGATGTTCAGCCAGATCATCGGCCGCCCGCCACGCGCAGGGTCGCACAGAGCGCTGGAAGCGATCTCGTGCGCTGCCTTGGCGCACTCCATGACATAGAAGGGTTCGATGTGGTCGAGCCGGGAGGCGGTCTTCATCATCTCGTCGGGTTCATTGGCCGCGCGCGGCCCGCGCTGCGCTCACCTCTTGTGGACGCAGCTCGAGCGCTGCTTTGTCGAGCACGCCATTGACGTACTTGTGGCCGTCGGTGCCGCCGAACGTCTTGGCCAGTTCCACTGCCTCGTTGATCGCCACCTTGTACGGCACGTCGACGCAATGCGCCAGCTCGTAAGCGCCGATCAGCAGCACGCCGTGCTCCACCGGCGACATTTCGGTCACCTTGCGGTCGGCATGGCGCGCGAGAACCGCATCGAGTGCGGCGGCCTCGCGCGCACAACCATGCAGCAGCGCGTCGAAGTGCTGGCTGTCGCAACGCTCGAAGCCTTCCTGCTCTCGCATGTGGGCGTCGATGGCGGCCGGATCGCCGCGGCCGACTTGCCACTCGTACAAGCCCTGCAGCGCCAGCTCGCGTGCACGGCGGCGCGCCGACTTGCCGCCCGAGCGGCCTTTGCCCGCACTCGCGCTCACAGTTCGCTCATCAAATTGGCCATCTCGACCGCCACGCGGGCGGCATCTCTGCCCTTGTCCTCGGCGCGGTCCCAGGCTTGCTGCTCGTTGTTGCAGGTGAGGATGGCATTGGCGATCGGAATCTGATGGTCCAGCGCGACGCGGGTGACGCCGGCACCGCTTTCGTTGGCCACCAGCTCGAAGTGATAGGTCTCGCCGCGGATGACACAGCCGATCGCGACCAGCGCATCGAAGTCGTCGCTGTCCGCCATGGCCTTCAGGGCCACGGCGATCTCGAGCGCGCCGGGTACGGTCACGTGCGTGATGTGCTTCTCGGCAACGCCGAGTGCGGCCAGCTCGTATCGGCAAGCCTCGGCCAGCTTGGCGGTCAGCTCGGCGTTGAATCGCGCCTGCACGATGCCGATGACCAGCCCGTCGCCCTCGAGCTTGGCTGCTTGTCCCTTGTCGGCGTCTTGCATGCGCGGTGTTCTCTCGTCAGTCGCTGTGCGTCACGAAGCCAGTGACCTCGAGGCCATAGCCCGTCATGCTCGGCATGCGGCGCGGGCTGCCGAGCAGGCGCATGCGCGCGACGCCGAGGTCGCGCAGGACCTGAGCGCCAATGCCGTACGTGCGCAGGTCCATCGGTGACTGCGCGCTGCGTGTGCGCTCGTCGCTGTCGGGCAGACACTGAGCGCTGAGCGTGGCGACGTCGGCCGTGCAGTTCAGCAGCACGGCGACGCCGCGGGGGCTGCGCTGCAGCGCCTGCAAGGCCCGCGCCAATGGCCACGAGTGTCCGCCGGCCGCCACGTCGAGCAGGTCCAGCGCCGTGAACGGTTCGTGCACGCGCACCAGTACCTCGTCGGTTGGCTGCCAGCGGCCGTGGCACAAGGCGAGGTGCAGACCGCGTCCACGGTCGCGATAGGTGAGGCAACGAAAGTTGCCGTACGGTGTGACCAGTTCACGCTCGCCGCTGCGCTCGATCAAGGACTCGCTGTGGCTGCGAAATGCGATCAAGTCGGCGATGGTGCCGATCTTGAGCCCGTGCCGCTCGGCGAACCTCTCCAGGTCGGGCAGGCGCGCCATGCTGCCGTCGTCGTTCATGATCTCGCAGATCACCGTGGCGGGAGTCAGGCCCGCCATGCTGGCGAGGTCGCAGCCGGCCTCGGTATGGCCGGCGCGCATCAACACCCCGCCGTCTTGCGCCTGCAGCGGAAAGATATGGCCCGGCTGCACGAGGTCGGTTGGTCGCGCGTCGCGAGCCACCGCTGC